>JAGNHB010000004.1:0-31707 GCA_018001935.1 Acidobacteriota bacterium | reverse complement strand
CACCCCCTGACCCCGTTGACCCGTGCGCCGCCCGGCAGGCGGCGCGTACTACTTGATCAGTTCCTCGACCCCCGGGAAGTCCCAGAGTTTTTGCGGGCCATGGAAGCCTTTCCGCAGGTAGACCAGGGCCCGTTGTCGCACCTCGTCGTCGCCGAGGGTGATCACCGTGACGGTGGTGGCGCGGGAGAACAGGTTCCTGCGCTCGGAAATGAGGAACCCCCGCTCGAAGGCGTAGTCCGTGTCGGCCGGGTCGATCACCTTGATCTTCTGCTTCATCGCCGGGTCCTCCCGGACGGCGGGGTCGTTGACCACGACGGCCATGGGGTTGAAACCGGTGCTCACCTGGCCCAGCTTCAACCCGGTGGGCGTCCGCAGGGCGTAGTCGGTCTCGGGCTTGATGTCGGGCAGCAGGCCGTTCTGGTCCGCCATCCGGCAGACCCACACCGCCACCCGCGGGTACGGCCCCGTGTCCAGGACCTTGGGCTTCCCCGCCGGAACGAAGGGCATCCCCGCCGCGATCAGCAACCACAAAGCCAGGAATCGGCAGAAGGGTTTCCCCATGGCTTTCTTCATATCCATTTAACCTCTTTTCAGGGTTTTGCAGGCGATTCGGCCCGGATCAACTCGTCCAGGGTGACCCTGGCATAGCCGGCAGGCAGCTCGAACTCCGACGGCGGGATCTCCACTGCGCGAAGGTCCTCCACATCAAGCCCCACGTCGGCGTCAAATTTCGAGGCGTTGAAACCCGCCACCCCGGGGTTGCCCGCATTCAGGCGGAACCGCTGCCGGATCGGGAAGCCGTCCTTGAAGAGGTCCCGCAGCCGGTTCCAGACGGCCGTGTTCACCTCGTCGTACATCGTCCGGTAAACCTCGGTCCGCAGGACGTCCGGGACCCCTGCATAACCCGGCAGGTCCGGCCGGAGCCAGACGTCGAGCACGTCGGTGTGGTTCTCCTTCTGCCATCGCATCAGTTTGCTCATGCGGTACTGGGCGACGTATCGGACCGTGAGGCGCAGGTGACGGCAGGTCCCGCCCCCCAGTGGCTCGTCGGGGAGGCTCTCCGCCGTGATGGCCAGGTCGGACGCCTTGCACTCCAGCTTCATGCCGCCGACCTTCATCGCCTCCTTCACCTCGGCCGGAGACAGGGGATAGACGGCATACACCTTTCGGACGGGATCGACCAGGTAGGACTGCCGGTCGCCGCCGCGGTGCAGGAGGTAGTTCCCGTCCCGGGCGATTCGGGCGGAGATCCCCCGGGCGTCATCAACCCGCGGCCGGACGAGAAGGACCAATGCGCTGCCGCCCTGGGCCCGCACCAGGGTCCCGCTCTGCAGGGCCAGCTCCCGCTCCTCCGGTTTGAGACGGCTCGCCAGCAGGTCGAACAGGCCGGCATTCCCCGACGTGGCGCCGGTGGTCTGGCTGTTGAGCTTCACCGTGTTCCGGGTCCGGTACTCCACCCCTCCCGCCGCCCAGGCGGCAACCAGCACGGCAAGGGCCATCAATCCCAAGGCTCGTTTCATTTTGTCCCTCCTCTCGACTTTCACCAACCTCACCGGGAGCCAGGCTCCCTGGCCAGCAAGGTCACGCCTGTCCCTGCGGGACAGGATTTCCTCATGGCGCAACGGCGACCGGCGCTCCGGAGGCGTCGCCGAATTCCAGGCTGAACGTTCCGCCGACGCGGGGGATGACGAACCCCAGGAGGATCTCCTGGCTTCGCTCCTGGAAGAGCAGCGTCGGGGGCTTCGCGGCGTCCGGTTGGCGAAGGCCGAAGACGGTGCGGCCGTCCACAACGTTGTCCACCGAGGGATATCCGCCTCCGAACCAGCCTTCCCCGGGGATCGTGTGGAAGTTGAACTGATCGAAGGCGTTCCCTCCACTCCCTATCGCGAACAGGGGGCAGGGACTGCCGCTCGGCGCAGAGAGCCGGAGCTGCCCTTTCGAGATCACCGCCTCACCCGGTCCCGTGTACTCGACGGCCACCTTGAGGGCCAGCACCGGGTGGTCGCGATCGACGTCCGGCCGGTCCGGGTAGGACTCCAGCAGCTTCTGCCCCGTCACCCGCACCTTCCAAAGGGACGGTTTCGGTGGCGGCAGGGGCTTTTCCGCGGACGGATTCGCGGCCCGGGGTTGACCGGGGTCGGCCGCGCCGCATCCGCACAGCACCACCCCAAGGACGCCGACGAGGAGGATCAGCGTGACGGATTGGAAGTGTTTCATGTCAACTCCTTTTTGCTGATGATAGCTCAAATCGAACCGCGTGAAAGCCCGAATTGCAGGGCTTTTTACGGGTTCATCAAACATGATGCGTTCGCAAAAAGTCGGAAAACGAAGGGGAAAGTGTATGTAAAGCCTTTGTTTGAGCCTCACCCGGAGGGTGATGGTACTTTTTGCGATAGCATCAGCCCTGATAAAGCGGAAAAGGAACCACGAACCACACGAACGAAGAATTCAGAATTCAGGAGGCAGGAGGAAGAGACAGCCCTCTGGAGGCCTTGGTCGGGAGACCGTAAAACGGAGGCGGCGCCGGGTCGGTTCAAAGCGACAGGAAACACCGGTCGGGAGAGCGGCCGCGCGGGGCTTCAAAACTACCAGCGGAAAAACGGCCGGCGCAGCGGCGCGATCGAACTGGGTCTCCCGGACTCGCCCGGTTTCTCCGAGGCGGTATACCGTGACCTGGTCAACCGGGATCTCGTGAACTTGAACCATGTCAACAATCTCAACGACTTCAAACTGCTCCAGATCAGCTGGGTTTTCGACCTCAATTTCAGGCCGACCCTGGAGACCGCCCGGTCAAGACGATACCTGGAGATGATCCGCGAGGCCTTGCCGACGTCGGACGGGATCGATCAGATATTCGCGGTCGTCGAGGCTTTTCTCGATGAACGCTTGGGCAAGGTACCGGATGAATGCCCCACCACCCGACCCCGAAGGGGTCGAACGTGAATAGATGAACGCCCCACCCCCACCGCCCGACCCCGAAGGGGTCGAACGTGAATAGATGAACGCCCCACCCCCACCGCCCGACCCCGAAGGGGTCGAACGTGAGTCACCTCTCCGCACATTCGACCCCTTCGGGGTCGGGGTGATCGATTCTCCCCTCCTTCTATTCATATTCGACCCCTTCGGGGTCGGGGTGATCGATTCTCCCCTCCTTCTATTCACATTCGACCCCTTCGGGGTCGGGGTGATCGATTCTCCCTTCCTTCTATTCACGTTCGACCCCTTCGGGGTCGGGGGGTACTGTATTGCGGGACCCTCACGATTGATGACCCCGCAAAAAGCGATGTGATGCGCAACCCTTTTGTTCTGTGTTGAACATAAAGATTCTCTCCCCGGAGGCAGGAAACGAAAAGGGTTTCGGGAGCGGGTGGTTGCAGGAGCCGCGCGCGGGTCTCAGCGGGTGCGCTCGATGAACCAGAGGTTGAGGGCGTCGTCGTAGCGGACCTCGAAGCCGGCCGCCTCGAGCCCCTTCTCCGACACGTAGTCCATGGGGTGGCCCCCGGCGGTGGTCCCGAGGTGGACCGTGTCGGGGGGGAAGCTCAGGCCGAGGGCCATGTCGTCGTAGGTGAGGCTTCGCCGGTCGCGGTCCCAGACGCCGTTCAGGAAGACGGCCAGGGTCCGGATGTCGAAGCACCACTCCCCGTTGGGGATCAGGTCGGGGATGCCCTTGCGCGGGTTGTCGTCCCGGAAGGGCAGGCCGCCGTAGCCGGGCTTGTCCTCGGACAAGGGCGGGTACCAGACGGGGACCACGGAGCCGAAGCAGACGGCGTGGGTCTTCTCGAAACGGGCGGGCGGGACCGTCAGGGTGGAGTCGAAAGGGTCCTCCTTGTCGATGACGTAGCGGTCGAGGGGGGTGTTGTCGTCCAGGAAGGTCTCGATCCTCAGCTTGTCGCCGCTGACGGTCACGGCAAGGTAGTTGGCCCGCGTCTGGCCGTCCCAGGCGAAGGCGTGCCAGATTTTCCGGGAGGTGTCCTTCTTCGGGTTGGGCTGGGAGGTGCCGACGGTGTAGCAGACGACCCCGTCGGCCGGGAAGGACCCGAAAACCCCGTCCCGGATGGGCCAGGTCCGCGCCACGCAGTGGCTGTGGGCGTCGAAGACCACGTCCACGCCGTGTTTCTCGAGGACCGGCTGGAAGATCCGGCGGACCCGGTCGGCCCCCCGGTCGGAGAGGGTGGGGTAGAGGGCGACGTGCATCAGCACGATCTTCCAGGGTTTGGACGTGGCCGCCAGGTCCTCCCCGAGCCAGCGGGCGATGTCCGCCGCCATGGCGTCCCGGGCCGCCTCGTCGCCGGGGTGGTGGGACTCGAACTGGCTGGGGATGGACACGATGTGGGCGTCGCCGTAGTCGAAGGAGTAGGCCAGCCCCCGGTAGGCGGGGGGGCCGTTGGGGGGACTCTTCCAGAGCTTCGGGAGGAGGCGGGGGGCGCCGGTTTCCGGGCGGCCCGTGGCCTTGGCGTACTCTTGGCCGTAGCTGCACTCGTCCTTGGCGACGGTGTGCAGGAAGGGGACCCGGGCCGGGGCGTCCCCCGCGGCGGCGATCCACGGCGCCCAGTCCTCGTAGAACTGCCCCCGGGCCACCACATCCCCCAGGGTGAGGGCGAAACGGGCGTCGGGGAAGGAAGCGAAGGCGGCCCGGGCGGTCTTCCCCCAACCGGTGTAGTCCCGGTCCTTGTCGGATGTATCGCCGAAGACCAGGAAACGGAATTTCCCCGGCTCGGCGGGGGCCGTCCGGAAGCTGTACTCGGGGCTCCAGTCCGCGCCGTCCCCCACCCGGTAAACGTAGGTGCGGCCCGGGGTGAGGCCGTCCAGTTCCACGCTCCACAGCTGCATCGACTCCCAGGGCTCGGGGGGCGGGGCCTGGACCGTGCGGGCTTCCCGCCCGGAACGCTCCCGGAGTTGCACGTACCCTTCCCGGGTGAGCGCGTCGGTGGTCCACGACACCGTCTGGGTGCTCGCGGGGTCCCCCGTCCAGGCGAGCCGGACGTCGAAAGGCCCCGCGGCCGCGGCCCATGCCGTGGCGAGGAACAGAAAAGCGACAGGGAAGAATGACCGTGTTCTCATGTTTTCGTCCTGGTTTTCGTGTACCGACCGCTCTCCCCTCCTCGCGGGGCGTCCCGGCCACCCTTTCCGAACACTCGGCCTGGAATCCCGTTACGCCTGTTTCCGGCCGGGGTTCCCCCGTTGCCGCGCGTTCACAAGAAATCCGCCGGGGCCACGCTTCGACCCTCACCCCATAGATGGCCCCGGAAGCCCGAAGGTTCAGGCGTTCCCTGCCCGGTGGCGCCCGGCCTTGACGGAAACACCAGATTGACGACCCCGCAAAAGTCCTGTTTTGCCCGCGAATCACGCGAATGAACGCGAATCAGAAATCAATAATCAATAGATATTATTCGTGTTATAAATTCGCGTAGATTGGCGTTGTTCGCGGGCGATCTCCTTTTCGCGACTTTTTGCGGGAGCATCATGGTTGGCGGGGGACGTGCGCCTCGGGGTGCGGACCGCGGTGTGGAGCGAAATGCAGCCCCTCCAGCTGCCGAACGGGGACGGGTTGCTCTTCTCGCCCTCCCCCGGGCAGGGATCGGAAAGGCGCCTCTCCCGTAAAAGTCCCGTTCGACTGCAGCGGGGACGAGCGGCAGGCCCGGCCGGCGCCGAGTCGAATCTCCGGGGATAGGAAGACCCGACCCGCCGGGCGCTTCATCCGGCCGAAAAAGCTTGTGCGCTCCCGGCGTCGACGATATAATTGGAACCAGCTCAATAAACAGTAAAGGCCCGGCCGCAGGAGGCAATCGGCATGTCACGGATCGTTCGGCGCAGTTCCCCGACGAAGGACGGCATCGCCTCCGCCCCCCGTGCGGGGTGAAGCGGCGGCGCCGGATCGCATCCTGAAGCCGAGGGAGGAGCATCATGAATTTCAAGGGCATTGTTCTTTTTCTGGCTGCGGTTTCCGCCCTTGTCCCTTTCACGGCGGCTGCCGCCCCGCCGGAGTTCGCGGCCCTTCCGCCCGGGTCCTTCCCCGCAGCGGCGATGGAAGGCCCCCCACCGTCGGTGGCGCTTCCGGCCCTCGAGGGGGTCGTGTCCGCCCACGGCACCCCCGTGCTCCTGCGGGGGGCGCTCGGCTGCCCCGGCGAGGCGGACCCCGCCCTGGGCGCCCGGCGCTTCCTGGACGCGAACCGCTCCCTGCTGCGGCTTGGGGACCCCGACAACGACTTCGCCCTGAAGACCCTCGCCACGGATGACCTCGGGCTTCACCACGTGAAATTCCGGCACACCTGGCGCGGGATCCCCGTCTGGCCCGAGGAGGTGATCGTCCACCTCAACCCCCAGGGCTTCGTTTACTGTTTCAACGGGGACTTCCGGGAGATCGCCCTCGACACGGCCGTCCCCGGGGTGAGCGCCTCCGAGGCCGCCGCCACGGCGGAAGCGGCGCACCCCTGCCCGGTGGGCGTGCGCTCTTCCGCTTCCCTGGCGGTCTACGCCTTCCTCACGAACACACCCCGGCTGGCCTGGGAAGTGGAGCTGACCCCCGCCCGGCCGCACCCCTACCGGTTCCGGGTCTTCGTGGACGCTGCGACGGGAGCGATCCTCAACTCCGTCAACGAGGTCCCCTCGGGATACCCCACCACCTCCACCGGCGTCCTGATCCACAACAGCCAGTCCGTGACCCTGAACACCTGGCACGACGACGACGGCTACACCTACCTGGTGGATGCCTCCAAACCCATGTTCCCCGGCACCCTGGACCCATCGACCCTCCGGGGGACCCTCGCCGCCTTCGACGGCAGCGGGGGCATCGCGGGCGCGGGCGTCATTCGGGACCCCAACGGCGACAACCTCTTCAACGACAGCTACGGCATCGCCGCGGGGGGCACCGCGAGCTACCACATGGGGCTGACCTGGGACTACTTCCGGAACACCCACAACTGGAACAGCGCGGACAACGCGGGCGGCCCCGTCCTGATGATGGTGAACAACGTGGCCGACCCCGACAACGCCACGTGCGCGGACCCGAACCACTTCTACTTCGGCTCGGGCGGGACCAGCTTCTACAACCTCGCCGCCGCGGTGGACGTCGTGGCCCACGAGTTCACCCACGGGGTGACCCAGTCCAGCTGCAACCTGGTGTACCAGTACCAGCCCGGGGCCCTCAACGAGTCCATGTCCGACGTCTTCGGCTCCGCCCTGGACAACAACTGGCTCCTCGCCGAGACGGTGATCCGGCCCGAAACCGGCGCCACCGCCCTCCGGAACATGGCCGACCCCCACAACGGCCACTCCCCGGGCAGCCCCTTCTGGCAGCCGGCGCACATGAGCGAGTACGTCTCCACCACCTCGGATTACGGCGGCGTCCACCTCAACAACGGCATCCCCAACAAGGCCTATTACCTGGCGGCCACCGCAATCGGCCGGGCGAAGGCCGAGCGCATCTACTTCCGGGCCCTGGTGCACTACTTCACCCAGGGCACCGACTTCAAGGGCGGGCGCGCGGGCCTGGAGCAGGCGGCCGTGGACCTTCACGGAAACGGTTCGGCCGAGCACCTGGCGATCCAGTCGGCCTTCGACGCCGTGGGGATCACCGCCGGCACGGCCCCCTCGACCGATTCCCATCTCTACTTCCCCCTGGGCGTCAACTTCACCCACCACGGGAAGACCTTCAACGCGTCCGTCTGGATCGTCAACCCGGGGGACGCCGCGGCCACCTACACCCTCAACTGTTACACCGGCCAGGGCGCGGTGGCGGGCACGACCGGGTCCCGCTCCCTGGCCGCCCACGCCATGGAGGGCTGGACGATGCCCGCCAACTCCCTGCTGGGCGTCCTCAGCTCGGACCGGCGCCTCATCGGGGTCTGCGACCACGAGAACCCCGACCGGCACCTCTCCGTGGCCACCACGCCGGCCGAGATCTTCACCGGCGCCACCTTCGTCCCCCACATCCCCTACACCGACACCGGGTGGTTCTCCGTCTGCGGGGTCGGCAACGTCAACACCACCCAGAGCAGCGTGATCTTCGCGGACAACGCGGACAAGGGGGCCGCCTTCAACCTGGGGACCCCCAACTCGGCGGCGTTCTTCGACTTCGAGGCGATGTACGACCAGCTCTACGGGTACATGCCCAACCCCACGGCCCTCGGGGGGCTCTGGGGAGCGTTCTTCAACTACGACCTCGGCCAGAACAAGGCCCTGGACCCGAACCTCGTCGGGGCGGAAATCTTCGGGGTGAAGTCCGGTTACGACTGCGCCGGCCTGAACCTGGACCCCTTCGTCTCCCAGACGCTGCTCTTCAGCCACATCGCGAACCCGCCCCTGGGCTGGTGGACGGGGATCGCCTTCGTCAGCCTGGCCGTGGACCCCGACACCGGCGACAGTGTCACCACCCACCCCATCGTGGTGACCGCCTACTCCAGCGGCGGGCAGGTCCTCAAGCAGACCCTCACCGGCATCCCCTACCTGGGGAAACAGGCCTACATGGCCCACACCTGGACGGTGGGCGGACAGCGGGTGATCCCCGACGAGGCGGTCTGGGTCACCGTCGCCAGCACCTCCGCCGGCCACCCCATCACGGGGTATGAACTTTTCGGGCTCCTGTCGCCCCCCGCCGGGGTGGACTCCCTGGCGGGGCTGGAGGCGGCCAAGTCCGTCGGGCAGCGGCTGATCTTCCCCAAGATCGTCAACGGCAACGCCCAGGGCGACGGGTACGTGCGCTGGACGGGGATCGCCGTCATCAACCCCAACGCGTCCACGGCGAACCTGACCTATCGGCTCTACGCGTCGAACGGGGCCCTCGTCGCCACGCGCAACCGCGCCGTGGGGCCCTGCCTGCGGGACATCGGCTACGCCAGCGAACTCTTCGGCGTGGGGGATTTCCTGGGCTGGGTCGTCGTCGACTCGAGCCTTCCCATCACCGGCTTCGAGCTTTACGGGTACAACGACAACCGCTCCCTCGCCGGCGTGACCGTGTTCAACTGACCCCTCTCTCCCCCCTCGGTATCGCTATCGGTATCGCTATCGGTATCGCTATCGGTATCGCTATCGGTATCGCCATCGGTATCGCCATCGGCATCGCTATCGGCATCGCCATCGCTGCTATCGCCCCCGCCCCCGCCATCCCCCCCCGCCCCCATGCCGCGGCCCTGTCTCCTCCCGGCTCATGCGGCGTGCGCCGCGCAGGCTGCCGGAGCGGCGCGGGCGTTCATCTCTTCCCCGGTTTTAGCTTTGCCTCACGGTCCGCGTCGGGACGACGCGTACGAACGTCGCGACGTCTGCACGCGCCGTCCCGGCGCGGGTGCCAGGGTCCGGGAAAAGGGGAGGGCCTCGACGGGCATCCTTCCTCCGCGAGCCTTGCCGATGCCGGCGCCCGGGAGCTGACGACGGCGCCCGAACGGGGGCGCTCCAGCCAGGCCCCCGGTCACTGGGCCGGGACGGCGCTCAGGAACTTCCCCGCCGTGTCACCGAAGAGGGCGAAGGCCAGCACCGGGCCGGAGGCGCCGATCTCCAGCGACCCGCTGGCCTGGGGGGCCAGGCTTCCCACGCCTTCCATCTGCGACAGCAGCCGGACGTACTTCTCGCCCGCGGCCAGGGTCCGGGTCACGGCGTTGCCGTTGGCCGTCCCGTCGCTGAACCGCACCTGGAGGGTGACCGTCACGGAAGCGGCCGAAGGGTTCACCACCGCCACGCCCGTGAAGTAGTCGATCCCGCCCACCGTCCCGTTGGCCACCTGGGCGAAGCCGACCTCGCAGGCGCCGGTCGCCTGGAGGGGCAGGCAGGACTCGTAGCGGTGATCCACCGGGTTGCCGAAGGTGACGCACCCCACGAGCGGGCTGCCGGCGGAGCTGTCCACCCGCAGCCACCCGTCGGCGTCCGTCGTCCCGTCCAGGCCGATGGCGGCCCCGCTGAAGTTCCGCACCTGCCCGGCGGGCACGGTGATCTGGACGGGGTCGGCCAGGGCCGTCCCGTCGGCGCGGAACGGCGACAGCGTCACCGTCGCGTCCGCGGCGCCGGGGTTGAACAGGCTGACGTCCGTGTCGAAGAGGGCGCCGAAGCGGGTGACATGGGGGGCGTAGAGCCGGGTGGCGGCCCCGGAGACGGGCGCCAGGTTGAGCACGCTCAGGGACTCGCCGCCGTACCGGACCAGGGCCGTGCCGACGATGCCGCCGGTGGACGTCACGCGCAGGCTGCCGTCGAAGGGCGGGGCGACGTCGAGGTGGAGCCCGCCGCAGGCGGGGATGGGATAGGATCCGAAATCGCGGATCGACGCCCCGTCGGCGCCGGTGAGGGTGACGGTGACCGCGCTGTCGCCGGGGTTGGCCAGGGCCAGGAGGGTGGTGTAACCCCCGTTGGTCCGGACCCGCGCGACGACGCCGTCCAGGGTGGTGGCCCCCAGGGCCGGGGCGCCGTCCAGGCCGACCAGCTCGCCGTTCTGGTAGGCCTGGGCGAGGAAGAACCCCCGGACCCCCGACGCGGACCGTTCGGCACTCACCCAGCCGTGGGTCTCCCCGGTCAACCCCAGGAGGGCCTCGACCTGCCGGGCGTCCTGCCCCTGGACCTGCAGTTCCACGAGGCGGGGCGTGCCGGCGGTCGCTCCGGTGCCGGTGAAGGCGCTCAGGTCGGTCCAGGCGGGCTCGTCGTCGGGGTTGGAGAACCCGAGGCCGACGGTGGCCTGGCCGGGGATGTGGCCCAGCCACGGGAAGTACGCCACGGAGGCGAGGGCCGTGATCGTCCCTTTCGGCGTCAGGTCGTGCGCGCTCAGTCCCGGGTGGGTCGCCGCGTACCGGTACGCCCGCGGCACGGCGTTGGTCATGGGGTCGTTGTCGGACAGCACCTTCCGGGCGCCCCGCGCCGTCACCGGGCAGAGGTACTCCCAGACCACGGTCCCGCCGGACGTCACCTCGAACAGCAGCCCCTCCGTGGTGGCGCAGATCAGGGTGTTGCCGTTGGGCAGGCGCTGGCAGCTGGACCCCTCGTGGCTGAAGAAGCCCTGGTTGCTGAGGGAGGTGTAGGACCAGACGACCTGCTTCGAGATCTGCCGGGAGGCCTTGTGGGTGTCCTTGGCGTAGTTGACGGTGTTGTAGCCCGCCAGAGGCGGGTTGACGTACTGCCCGGTGCTGGTCCCGCTGCTGTCCAGGAAGGGGTTGATCTCGAGGACGGCGGACTGGGCCGTGCGGACCATGAGGTACTGGCCGTTGTCCACCACCAGGAAGTGTCCCTCCCCCGTCAGGCCGGTGCGGACCCACTGCACATTATGGGCCCCCCCGATCTGCTTCTGGCCGGAGGAGGCGTTGTCCCAGTTGAGGGAGACGGAGGGGGCGGTGCCCTGCGCGTAGCGCGCGGGGTCGCCGAAACGGTACAGGAAGTCGCCCGCCGGTCCGGCGGCGGCCGCCAGGCTCGCCGCCGGGTCGCCGGCGACGAAGGTCCCGCCGTGGTCGATGACGTAGAACTCGCCCCGGGTCGCGCAGACCACGATCTGGTCGAGGGACTCGTTGTAGTCCAGCGAGTTGCAGTCCAGCCAGTTGGCTCCCAGCGGCCGGCCCGGCAGGTTGAGGTCGATCCGGCCGGGGTAGTCGGCGATGGTTTTTCCGCTCCCGACGTAATTGGACTTGGCGGCGTCGACGTCCTGGATGCCGTGGTCGAAGAAGCACCACTCCCAGACGACGTTCCCGCTCAGGTCAACCTCGACGATGGCGTCCACCTGGGCGCCGTCGTAGGGCCCGTTGGCGGGGTCGCAGCCCGCCGCGATGGCCTGGTCGTGGGTGAGGGTCTTGTTGGCGAGGTACAGCGTGGTGTACGCCTGCAGCTTGGGGTTGTAGATCCGGGCGAAATCGTGGTGCGGCGCGTAACCGGCGCGGGTTTCCGTGTAGGACCAGACCGCGTTGCCGTCCCAGTCGAGTTCCCGGAGCCCCGTGAAGGCGCCGGAATCGTCGGTGGTGGCATCCAGCACGCGACCGCTCTCCAGCAGGCGGGGGTTGGCCCCGCCCGGCCAGGTGTGGACCACCCGGCCCCACAGGTCGATCAGGTACGTGGTCCCCTGGGCGGCGAACAGGGTGTAGCCGGGGCAGGCCTGGGCCTCGTCCAGGTAGCGGAGTTCCGTGTTTCCCCGGATGACCTCGTAAGCCATCGCGACGCTCCCGAGCCCCACCGTCATCAACAACCCGCATAGAACAAGCACCTTGTTACGCTTCATTTTCCTGCTCCTTGATCTGCGAATTCCGTTTTCGTCAGTCGGCCAGCGTGGAGCCCCACACCACCGGCGGCCGCGTGGGCGGGACGGTCCCCGTGAGGGTGGCGCCGGGCGTCAGGTCCCGCCCCGCCAGCGCCGGGTGGTCGGCCCCGTAGCGGTAGGCCCGGAAGGCCGAGCTGGTCATGGGGAGGTTGTCCAGGAGCGTGGTCACGATCCCCCCGCTCGTGACGGGGAGGATGTACTCCCACACCAGCCGCCCCTCGGCTGTCACCTCGAAGAAGTGTCCCTCGGTGTCGGAGCAGATCAGCGTGTTGCCGTTCGGGAGGCGTTGGCCGCTGGAGCCGATGTGGCTGAAGAACCCCTGGTTGCCCCGGGAGGCGTAGCTCCACACGACCTGGTTGGAGATCAGGCGCGGGGACTTCTGGATGACGTCCGGATACGTCACGGTGGTGTAGCCGGCGTCGGGCGGGTTGACGTACTGTGCCAGGTTGTTCCCGGAGGCGTCCCGGAAACCGTCGATCTCGAGGATGCTGGACTGGGGCGTGTGCTCGAAGAGGTACTGGGCGTTGTTGAACACCATGAAATGCCCCGCCCCCGGCAGCCCGGACCGGATCCACTGGATGTCGTGGGTGCCCCCCATCTGCCGGTTGCCGGTGGTGGCTTCCGTCCAGTCCGTGAGGGTGGACGGCTTGGTCCCCTGCTCGTAGCGGGACGGGTCGCCGAAGCGGTAGAGGAAGTCCCCCGCGGAACTTGCCGCCAGGGCGATGCTGGCCGTCGGGTCTCCCACCACGAAGGTGTTGCCGTGGTCGATGACGTAGAACTCCCCCTGGACGGAGTTGATGACCACCTGGTCCAGGTCGGGGTTGTAGTCCATGGCGTTGCAGTGCAGCCAGTCCTTCTTCAGCGGACGCCCGGGCATGTTGAGGTCGATCCGGCCGGGGTAGTCGGCGATGGTCTTGCCCGCCCCGACGTAGTTGGCCTTGGTGGCGTCGATGTCCTGGACGGCGTGGTCGAAGAACCACCACTCCCAGACCACGGTCCCGCCGGCGTCCACTTCCACGATGGCGTCCGCCTGGGCGCCGTCGTAGGGGCCGTTGGCGGGGTCGCACCCCGCCGCGATGGCCTGGGCCTGGGTGACGGTCTTGTTGGCGATGTACATCGTGGTCCAGGCCTGGAGCTTGGGGTTGAAGACCCGGGCGAAGTCGTGGTGGGGGGCGTAGGTGCTGCGGGTCTCCAGGTAGGACCAGGCCGTGCTGCCGTTCCAGTCGAGTTCCTTGAACCCGCTGAAGCCGCTGGGGTCGTCGGAGGCGGCGTCCAGGATGTGGCCGTCGTCCAGCAGGTGGGGGTTCGTCCCCAGGTTCCAGGAGTGGACGACGCGCCCCAGCATATCGACGAGGTAGGTTTTCCCCTTGGCGGCGAACAGGGTGTACCCGTTGTACGCCCGGGTGACGTCCCAGTACTGGAGTTCCGTGGGCCCCCGCAGGGCGCCGCAGGCGCTCACCCGGCCGGGGCCCGACGCTGCCGCCAGGACCAGGGCCGCGATGCCGACGATCCGAAGGAGATTGCTTTTCATGAGTCGCTCCTCTTCGTGAGATTGGCCGCATGTGGCCCGCCCGCCGGGGTGCCGCTCCCGTCCGGGCCGAGGGGCCGAAGGTGCCCCGCACGCATTCGATCCGCTCCACTGGACGCCCCCCGGTGGGAGTCGGCGGTGAACAGGAAATCGGTCGGCGGGATGACCGGCATGGCGATGGGACGGGAGTAAAGATAGGCGCCCCGGCAGTCATAACGGGCATCCAGGTTCCGCAGCTTCCGCAGGGCGGCCTTCTGCTCGGGCGTCAGCGTCCGGCCCACCTCGGCGAAGGCCCGGGCGTAGAAGTACGAGATCTCCCCGTCCAGCTCCCCGTACCGCCGGGCCAGGGCCAGGACCCTGCTCCGGTCGATGGAGCCTTCCGTCATGAACCGGCGCAGCTGGGTGGCGATGGCCCGACGGGTTCGGACGATCTCGCCGAGGTCCGCGCGCTGCTGGTCCACCAGGTTCGTGACGAGCCGGCGCTGTGGCTCCGTCAGGGTGGCCAGGAAGGCCTCGCCGCTGTTGCCGGTGAGCGAGGTGCTGATGGCGTAGTTCCGGTTGCCCATGGCCGGGATGTCCTTCAGGTAGAACGATCCGAAATAGGTGGCGTGGCGTTCGGGGCAGAAGTAGGTGTCGGCCTCAACGTTGCCGGCGTACCAGCTGAACATCTCGCTGGCGTAGGTCATCACGGCGACGTGCGCCGTGGGCGACAGGCTCCGACGGTCGAGCTGGTCCGGCAGTTCCGGCCAGGTGGACGAGTCCCCGAAGGCCATCCGGGCCAGGTAGGCCCGCTGGCTGTCCGTCAGGGAGCGGAGGACCTCTCCCAGGACCCTGGCCCGCTGGTAGCTCAGCTGACCGTCCAGCTCGTACAAACCGGCCGAGTGCCTCATCACCGCCCCCCGGTCGAGGCCCGTGCTGCCAGCGGGGACGTCGCCCTCGAGTTGCCGGTGGAAGGCCTTGATCAGGGGGAACCGCCGGCAGGCGAAGTCGGTCAGAAGGGTCTCCTGCTCCCGGGCCAGCGCCACAAGTTTCGCCTTCTGATCGGCATTCAGGATGCACAGGACGTTGTTGGCCGCCCGGGGCACGAACGCGGTGTTGTGGCCGAGCCCGTTGGCGTCCACGTCGCGCATGTACTGGAACCCGCAGAAATCGGCCACCTTGCCCGGCGGCAGGAAGGTGTTGCAGCCCAGGTCGCCCGTCAGGAAGGCCAACGCGTCGAAAGCGATGGTGTGAAGCTGGGCCTGGTCCGAGACGGCCTGCTCGATGGAATAGCCGCCCGACTTCCGTGACTCCCGGCCCCAGGACCCCTGCGGGTTGTTCCGGCCCCGGTCGTTCCCGTCCCCCTCACGGGCAGGACGTCGGCCCTCTTCCCCGCTCGGGTCTGGCGGCGGCGCGAGGTCCCGCAACTTGTCGGGGTCGAAACCGGCCGCCCGGATGGCGTCCGCCATGGCCGGGCCGGCCCGCAGTCCCGCCTGCCGGAAGGCTTCGTGGATGGCCCGGGCGATCTCCGGCGTGAGTTCATTCGGTTCGAATCGCGACAGGATGGCCGCGACCCGGGCTTTCTGTTCGTCCGACAAGGGGCGGCTATCCTCCGAGCGGGAACCGGGGCGGCGTTGTTCCGCCCGGGAGGAGACCCCGCCGGAAATCGGCAACAGGACGACAAGGAACAGAACTCCGGTCACGAGGGTAAATACCCGGTGTCTCATCAGCCGACTCCTTTGGGTCTGGGTGGGGGTGTGATACCCGGAAGGATCCATGGACGGCTTCATGAGAGCCCCTCCTCCCCCCGCGAGGGGAAAATAAGGGTGGGGACGCCCCACCCCGCCTGGAGGTTGCCACGAATCCGAAACTGGTCTTCGAAATACGCCCGAAGGCGTTTTTCCAGGTTCTTCCGGGCCCGGTGGATCAGGGATTCCACGGCCGAAGCGGAAATCCCCATGACCTCGGCGATCTCCGCATGGCTCAGCCCATCGCACTTGCCGAGGGTGAAGGCGACCCGCTGCTTGTCCGGCAGCGTACCCATGACCCCCATCAGGACCTTCAGCCGCTCCCGGCTCTCGGTGTAGGCTTCCGGATCGGGTTGGGGGGTCGGGGGGTCCCCGGCGGGGCCGCTCGAGCGCCGGTCGATCCCGAGGTGATACCCGGACCGTTTCTTTCGCCCGGCCTTGCGGATGAAATCCAGGCAACGGGTGACGGCGATCCGGTGCAGCCAGGTGGACACCCTCGAATCCCCCCGGAAGCCTTCCAGGGCCAGATAGGCCGCCAGGAAAACCTCCTGGGCCAGGTCCTCGGCGTCTTCCCGGTGGGGGATGAAACGATAGCAGGTGTTCAGGACCCGGTCCTGGTGCTGCCGCACCAGGTCACGAAAAGCGGACGTCGCCCCCGATTTCAGCCGCTCGAGCAAAGCCGCTTCGGAGGGGTCGCCGAGGTCTTTCGACCGGCACGGCTCGGAGTGAACGTCCTGGAAGATATCCATGAAACAGGGCTCCGTTTGACGCGAATTTCGACCACTTCCGCCGCCGGTTTCCCGGATTCCGGTGATGAACCGGTTTCCGCTGTCGCCGGCCACGGACAGCGGGGATATCGCAGTTCCGATGCCAAATATTTATCTATTTGTAATAAAAAGACTTACTGGTTTTGCTGCCCGGCGTCCCGCCCTGGCGGGCCTTCCTTCCGGCAAGCCTTGTCGGCGCGGGGGGACCGGATTCGACAATTCCTGCCGGATTGCCACCACCCAATTGCGGATTGTCTGTGTTTTCAGTTGAATGAGATTGGACCCGAGGAATGGCGGCCGGACGCTCCTGGAGTTCCGGCTAGCTTTCCGTGGATTCGGTTGTGAAGGGATTGTCGGAGGGGTGCGGTTCCGGGTCGATCCCGGCCAGCCGCGCCTGCAGGCGGGCGAAGAAGTCCGGGCGGCAGGTGATCCACGCCAGATCGTCCAGGGCGCGGATCGTCAGGAACACTTCACGTTCGATCTCGTTCCGGTCACAGGCGATCATGTTCCCTCCGCGTTGGGTCGGGCCTTCCGTGCCCTCTTGGACGTCGAATGGGGGGAGAACCTGCGGCCGGCGGTCCGGTTTTTCCCCGGTGCGGGGAGGGGGGAGGCCCCCCCTCCCGGGGGCCGCCACGGTCTCCGCCTGCCCGCCGGTAACCCGGGCAGGGACCCGTGGCCGACGTTTCATTTCAGGGCGGGCTCGCCCACCGGATTCGACGGCCGGGGCGGCAGGCACTCGTCGCGGGTCAGCCGGCCGTCGCCGTTTTTGTCGAGCGTCTTCAGCGCACCGGGGGCATTGGCGATCTCGTCGGCGCTGAGGATGCCGTCCTGGTTCGCGTCCAGGGCGAGGTCGATGGGGGGCCGGGGCGGCCGCTGCCTCCGGCCGACCGAACCCGGGGAGGCATCCTCCCCCGGCCTGCCGAGACCTTCACCGCCCGGTGCCGGGGCAACGGTTTCCCCCGGGCCGCCGGGGCCCGGCGATTCCGGATCCCGGGCCCCTTCCATCCCCGGCGCCCGGCGGCCGCCCCCGCCCGCGCCCCGAAGCCCGTCCCCGCCCGGCCCGCGGGATCCATCGGCCCCGGCCGCTCCCGACATGCCGGGTCGGGGAGGGATGTACTCGGCGCGGGTGAGCTGGCCGTCGCCGTTTTTGTCGAGGGTTTTCAGGGCCGTCGCGGCCTGGGCGATCTCGTCGGCGCCGAGAACGCCGTCCTGGTTGGCGTCGATCGCCGCGAAAATCGGCGGTTTCGGCTTACGGGGAGGGTTTCCGTCGCCGGCGGCCCCCGGCGGCGGGGTGACCTGCGCTCCGGCCAGGCCCGCCGACAGCCCGAGCAGGATAACCATGGAAAAGAGGGTGTTCTTCATGACAGGCTCCTTTTGCGAACGACCGTCGGGTCGATCACCGTGAATTGCAAGTTTAGACGCCGGGCGTCCGGGAATCCTGCCGGGGAAGGGGAACATTCCGGGGCCCGGCCGGCGGACCGGCGCATTCCCGTTGCCTTTCTTGCCGCCGTCGTTGGTGTTGCGCATGACAAACCCGCCCGGAGCAGGTGATCGCGTCGAGCTGGCCGGAGAGGTAGAGCTGGAGGGTGAGCAGGTCAGGCACGCCCAGGTCTCCGCTCCCGTCCAGGTCGAGGTACGGCACGTCCGCGACGTCCACGATCGCGTCGCCGTCCAGGTAGTGGGCCAGCAGGAGGAGGTCGGCGGCGTTCACCCCTTCCGAGCCGTCCGCGTCGCCGCAGCGGGCGGTCCGGACGCCGGTCGGCAGGATGGGGTAGGAGAAGGCCACCGCCCCGTTGACACTGCCAGGCCCTTCGTCCTGGGGGAGGTACGTCCGGACGTAGTCCACCTGGCCGCCGGACGGTGAGATCGTCACCCGCGTGTACCCCGTGTTCGGGAACTTGTCGCCCGTCACGAACGCGTCCGCGTTGTAGAGCGTGTAGTTGGGGTCGGCGGGCTCGGGGAGCGTCTGGTAGATCACCCCGTCCCTGGCCTGTCTCACCCAGATGTGGTCGTGCCCCTGGAAGAACACGGTGACCCCCGTGGACGCCATCAACTGGTGGATCGTCTGCGGCCAGCCGGGCCGACGGGTGTCGAACCCCCAGCCGCCGTTCTTGTTCCAGCCGCCCCACTCGTACAGGTCCGCCTGTTCGATGCCCCCGCGGCCGGTACCGTGGACGTGGTGGGCGAAGACGAACTTGTACCTGGCCGGGCTCCGCTCCAGCGTGTTCTTCAGCCAGCGGTACTGGGCCTCCCCCAGGGTGATGTCCCACATCTCGGGGTGCTTGGGCCCCCCGTAGAACGGGTTGTCGACGCAGACGGACGACCCCCAGTACGGGTCGAGGGTCACGAACAGGGCGTCCCCCCACGTCCAGGCGTAGTAGTTCCGCAGCAGTCCGATGAAGGGCACCCACTCGGTGTTCCCCGTGTAAAAGCCGTCGGGCGCGGGCTGAGAATAGTACCGGTTCCGGGCGTTCTGGGCCCAGACCGCCACGTTGTCCGGGGTGCCGTCCAGCAGGTAGCGGGCGGCCTGCTCGTGGTTGCCGTTGACCAGGAAAACCGGTGCGCCCGCGCCGATCACCCCGAGGAACGGCCGCTGGATCACGTACCGCTCCGCCACCTGCGCCTCGGTCACCGTGATGGGGTCGAGGGTGTCCACGCTGAAGTCGTCCCCCAGGGCGAAGTAGAAATCCGGTTGGTCCGCGGACGCCGTCAGCAGGGTCCGGGTGTAGAGGTCCGCGTCGAACTGGGAGTTCGCCCGCTCCGGGTGGGAGTCTCCCTGGACGCAGAAGGTGAAGGTGCTGCCGGCGGCCCGGGCGGTGCGGAACCGGCAGACGGGCCCCGGGGAAAAGTCGGTGGCGCCGGCGGCCCGAAAACGCGTCCGGTAGGCGTAGAGCGTGTCGGGAGTGAGCCCGTCGACCCTGATTTCGAGCGGGACCCCGGCCGCCAGGTTCTCCACGGGCGTCTGCGCCGTGAACTCACCCGGGGCCGGGCCGTACTCGAGGCAGACCTCCCCGCCCTCGACGGCGGAGAACAGGTTGGCCTTGACGGAGGTGGCGGTGGGGCACCCCAGGACGACGTTGCCGGGGAAGGCCCCGGGGTCGGCGGCGGGGGACAGGGTGTAGCGGTGCGCCACGGTCCCGTTGGTGTCCGGGTCGCTGAGGGACGCGCGGACGTACTCCACCGTCACCCGGGAGGGCGTGACCCGGACGCGCAGGTGGCCGGGGCTCGCCAGGACGTCGCCCGAGAGGTAGCCGGCCGCCGCGGCGTCCGCGACGGCGTTGGCCTGGTTGAAGCTGGGGCGGGGGCACTCCTGGTAGACGATGCCGTCCTTTTCCTGCCGGACGAAGACGTGGTCGTGCCCGTGGAAGACCACGTTCACCCCGTTCGGTTTCTTCAGGGTGTACCAGAAGGGGTCCAGCACCACGAAGAGGGCGTCCCCCCACGTCCAGGCGTAGTAGCCGTCGCGGACACCGGTGCCGGGCTCGGGCGTGACGCCGCCGGAATAGAACCCCCCCGGTGACGGGCAGGGGTAGTAGCGGCGACGGTTGAGCGTCGAGCGGATGGCCAGGTTGTCGGCGGCGCCGTCCCGCTTCCAGCCGAGTTCCCCCTCGTGGTTCCCGTTGACGAGGAACACGGGGGCGGCCGGCCCGGCCAGGCCGAAGTACTCCCGTCCGGCGAGGAAGGTCTGCGTCTCCTCCTCGGGGGTGCCGGCCAGCTTTTCCGTGAGGAAGGTGTCGCCGAGGTCGACGTGGAAGTCGGGCGCGTCGGCGCGGACGTTTTCCAGGGTCCGCTGGTAGAGCGCGGGGACGAAACCGGTGTCGCCCACGTGGGGGTCCGCCTGCACGGTGAAGGTGAAAGCGCTTCCGGGGAGCCGCCGGGTGTGGAACGAAGCCTCGGCGGCGACAGTGTATTCCCCGCCGCCCGGCGGGCGGCAGTGAAAGCGGAACGTACAGCCGGCGTCCGGCTGGAGCGAACCCATCGTGACGGTCAGGGGGACGTCCGCGGGGTAGTGGGCGGGGTCGGTGTGGAACAGGGAGCCGTCTGCAACGGAACCGTATTCGAACCAGCCCTCCAGGTCGGTTTCGGCGAGGACGCCGGCGTCGACGGACGTCGCCGTGGGGTTGCCCAGGATCAGCGTGAACGCTCCCGCCCGCGAATGGGCGGACGGGCCCGGGGCGACGGGGCCGGCCGCGGCCGGGACGGGGCACAGCCCCGGGAGCAGCAGCACCCCGAGCAGGCCGACGAGGGCACTTCCAGCCCGGAAACCATCCGTGTCGCGGTTTGGGAGGAACGGTCGCACGATTTGCCCCCTCTACTTCACGCGGTATTTTTGCAGCTTGTAGCGCAACATGCGCTCGCTGAGGCCGAGGAGTTCGGCGGCGCGGACCTGGTGGCCGTCGCAGCGTTCCAGGGCGCGGTGGATCAGGTCGCGTTCGACGCGTTCCACGGCGATGCGGAGGGTGGGAAGGTCTCCGCCCGCACCGGCGGCCGATGCCGGGCCCGCCTCCCCCGGGGGCCCCGCGGCCGGGCCCGCCGACGGTTCGGCGGACGGTTCGCCGAAGGGCAGGTCCCGCGGGGTGAGGAGGGTCTCCCGGGCGATGACCACCGCCCGCTCCAGGATATTCCTGAGTTCGCGGATGTTCCCGGGGTAATCGTACTTCAGGAGCAGGTTCCGGGCGGCGGCGGTCAGCCCGGTGACGCTCTTGCGGTTCTCCGCGGCGAAGTGGCGAAGGTAGTGCTCGACGAGGGGCGGCAGGTCCTCCCGTCGCTCGCGGAGCGGGGGGATGTCGAGGGTGACGACGTTGAGCCGGTAGTAGAGGTCCTCCCGGAATTCCCCGGCCTTGACCCGGGCCTTCAGGTCCTGGTTGGTGGCACTCAGGACGCGCACGTCCGCCGTGAGGGTCTGGTTGCCGCCCACGCGCTGGAACTCCCGCTCCTGGAGGAAGCGCAGCAGCTTGACCTGAACCGGGGGCCGCAACTCCCCGATCTCGTCCATGAACAGGGTGCTGCCGTCGGCCTCCTCGAAGCGTCCGATCCGCCGCCGGTCGGCCCCGGTGAAGGACCCCCGCTCGTGCCCGAACAGCTCGCTCTCCAGCAGGCTTTCCGTCAGGGCGGCACAGTTCACCGTGACCATGGGCCGGGCCGAGCGCGGGCTCAGCGCGTGGATGAGGCGGGCCAGGAGTTCCTTGCCGGTGCCGCTCTCCCCCTGGATCAGGACCGTGGCGTTGCTGGCCGCCACCCGCCCGGCCAGGTTCACCACCTCGGCCATCACGGCGCTCCGGTGGACAAGGGGGACGGCCTCCCCCCCCTTCCGGACCAACTCCTCCCGCAGGAGGCGGTTCTCCCGCTCCAGGGTCCGCCGGTCGGAGACCCGACGAAGCAGGATCAGGAGCAACTCCAGGTCCACCGGCTTGGTCAGGTAGTCCATCGCGCCCGCCTTCATGGCCTTCACCGCCGTCTCGATGGTGCCGTAGGCCGTCATCATCACCGCCGGCGTCTCCGGGTTGAGCTGGCGGAGCTTCTCCAGGACGGTCAGGCCGTCCATCCCCGGCATCTTGTAATCCACGAGGACCAGGTCGAGGCACTGCCCCCGGGCGCACTCGAGCCCCTCCGGGCCGTTCCCGGCCGTGAAGGCCCGGTGGCCCCGCGACTGGAGGAAATCCCGCAGCACCTCCCGCTGGGAGGCGCCGTCCTCGATGATCAGGATGTTGAGCGGCTGCATGTTCACCTCGCCTTCGTCGGTCGTGCGGCCGGGAAGCCGGCCTCATTCCGGCCGGGCGTCGAGCAGGGCCGGGTCCAGCGGTTCCAGGGGGAGGAGGACCCGGAAGGTCGTTCCCTGCCCCGGCGCGCTCTCGACGGTGATCTCCCCGCCGTGCCCGAGGATGATCTCCCGGGCGATGGGGAGCCCCAGGCCGACCCCCTTGTCCTTGGTGGTGTAGTCCAGGTCGAAGATGCGGGGGATCTCCTCCGCGCCCAGGCCGACGCCCGTGTCCGAGACCGTCACCTCCACCCGGCCCTTCCGCGGGCGACGGACCTCGAGCCGGACGGTCCCTTCCCCCCGGATGGCTTCCAGGGCGTTTTTCAGGAGGTTCAGGACCGCCTGCTTCATCTTGTCCGCGTCCATGACCAGGGGGATCGGTTCCCCGGCCGGGGGCCCCAGCAGACGGACCCCGCGGGCTTCGGCCTCCTCCCGCAGCAGTTCCGTGACGGCGTCCAGGAGCTCGGCGAGGTCCCCCGGCCGGAAGACCAGCCGGTTGCGCGCGAGGCACAGGAAGTCGTCCAGGAGGCGGTCGAGGCGACGGATTTCCTCCTGGATCGTCCGGGTGAGCTTTCCCGGCGTCTCCATCCCCAGCGTCTGGACCGCCATGCTGATGGCGTTCAGGGGGTTGCGGATCTCGTGGGCCATGCCCCCGGCCAGCCGGCCCAGCGCGGACAGGCGCTCGGCCTGGTAGACCCGCCGCTCCATCTCCCGGAGCTGCCGGAGGTGGGCCTGCTGGTTCCGGTGAAGGAAGACCGCCGCCAGGACGCCGATGATCACCATGAACAGGGCCGAGAGGAGGATGCCCCGGCGGTTCTTCCCCAGCAGCTCCTCCAGGGCGTCGCCCCGGAAACCCAGGCGAAGTTCCCCGGCGAGGGCCCCCGATCGGAGGGGGACCGCCACCTCCCGCACGGACGCGGTCCCCCCGGAGGGGAGATCGGCCGGGCGCCCGGGGGAAACGGCCTCCGGCCGGGTGGCGTCGAACACGCCCACCCGCCGGCGAGCGGCGTCGGTCACCACCGCGAAGAGCAGGTCCGTTTCCGAACCGAGGGTCGTCAGGGATTGCCGCACGGCGAAGCGGGCCGCCCGGCGTCTGAACCCCGCGTCGTCCAGGGCGAGGAGGACGGCGCCGCCGCCTTTCCGGCCGACCGCCAGGCAACCGAAGGGCTCTCCCCGGAAGAAGCGGCTGAAGAGGTCGATCCGGACCTCGTCCTGGCCGCCGGCAACCGGGGCGACCCACGTCGACGCGTCGGCCGGCGCCTGCCCGGAAAACCGCACCGGCCGACCCTCCCGGTCGTAGAGCCCCAGGAAGGCCAGGTCTTCCGGTTCGCGCAGGCGGTCCAGTGCCGCCGGGTCGGCCGGGGAGGACGGGTTCCCCTCGTCCACCTGCCGGGCCAGGGTCGTCAGGTCGATGAGGAAAGCCTCCTGGAGGGACCGGCCGTCTCCCGCCCCGCCGTCGGGCGAAACCGGGATCACCGTCTCGTCCGCCTGGACGATCCCGTCGTAGTTCCGCCGGAAGGTCGACTCGAAGTCCCGGGCGAGGACCCGGGCCCGGTCGCCCAGGGCCGCGAGGAAGATCTGGTCCAGCCGGCGGAGGTTGACCCAGCCGAGGACCGTCGAGACCCCGATGAACACGGCGCACAGGATCACCATGACGGCCAGCTGCGGCACCGCCCCCCCAGTCGATCGGATCCGTTTCGCTTTGCCGGGCGATGGGTTCACGGTCATCCTCTCAGGCCGTTTTCCTCGTGATCGAGGCGGGAATTCGGAAGGCATCGTGCGGACAACCTTGAAAACTGCAGCAGAAGAGGTTTTGCTGATGGAATGAACGTCACGTCCAATTCACCAGGAGAAGGCCATGGATCTTTTCGAAGTGCCGGGTGTTGTTCGTAACCAACGTCGCCCCCAGGCTCCTGGCATGGGCCGCGATCATCAGGTCCATGGCGCCTGTCGGAGTTCCCCGGGCCTCCAGTTCCGCCCGGATCGACCCGTAGTGATCCGCTGCCGCTTCATCCCAATCCATCACGGACAAACGGGATGCAAAGTCATCGATTTCCTGTCGGATCCTCTCTCCCTGCACATGACGGGCAGCGCCGAAGTACAACTCACCCAGGACGACCGTGGAAATGGCCAGGGCATCCTTTCCTGCCGCGTCGAAATGCGCTTTGACCGCGGCGGGATGTTTCTTCAGAATATAACTGCACATGTCGGTGTCGAGCATGTACAGCATCAGAAAAGCTCCCGGTCTTCGGGGGGCGGGTCCGAGCGGTCCGACAGGAAGTCATCCGGCACGAGGGAGGGACGGATGAAGAAATCATCCCATCCCTCGGGCTTCGGGCGAAGGATGACGGCCTCGCCCTGCTTTTCGATGAACACTTCGCGACCGGGAAACCGGAACTTCAACGGCAATCGGACCGCCTGACTCCGCCCGTTTCGGAACAGCTTTGCCGTCTGAGCCATGGAACACCTCCGCAATCTATATCATCAGTATATATCCGGCATGATGAGAAGACAAGCATTTTTGATGGAGACACTCCCGATAAATAGCCTTTCAGATCGTTCTGCCATCGCGTGAGACGCCTCCGTCACTGCCCCGGCACGGCGCTCAGGAAGGTCCCCGACAGGTCGCCGAAGAGCTCGAAGGCGACCACCGGTGCGGTGGCGGTGACCCGGAGGTACCCGCTGGACTGGCCGGCCAGCGTCCCGATACCCTCGATCTGGGAGAGCAGGCGCACGTACTTGCTCCCCGCGGGGACCTGGACGACGGCCGTGCTGCCGTTGGCGGTGCCGTCGCTCTCGTACACGCGGAAGGTCACGGGCACCGTGGCGGTGGTGGGGTTGACCACCGTCACGCCGGTGAAGAAGTTGACGCCGCCCACTTCCCCGCTGGCCACCTGGGGGAAGTAGAGGTCCGCCGAACCGCTGGCCTGCAGCGGCAGCATGGACTCGTACCGGTGGTCCGTCGGGTGGCCGAAGGTCAGGCACCCGAGGAGCCCGTCGGAACCCGTGGCCTGGACCTTGACCCAGCCGTCGGACGAGCCGGTGAGCGGCAAGCCCAGTGCCGCGTCGTCCAGGGTCAGGACCTGGTGCGGCCCCAGGACCACCTGGAACGGGGTCGCCAGGGCCGACCCGTCCGCGAGGAACGGGGAGACGGTGGCGGTGACGCTGCTGTCACCGGGGTTCACCAGGTCGATCTCGGTGGAATACCACTCCGGCAGGTGGGTGACGTGGGCGGCGTAGAGGGTGGTCGCGGCCTGGGTCGCCGGCACCAGGTTCAGGCAGCTGAGGGAGGCCGAACCGTACCGCACCAGGGCAGTCCCGATGAGGCCGCCGGTGGCCTGCACGCGCACGCAGCCGTCGAAGGCGGCGGCCGCGCCCGTCACGGCGGGGAAGAGGGTTGCCGCGTCCAGGTACAGGCAGCCGTGGGCCGGGATCGGGTGGGTGCCCCCCGCGAGGGAGGCGGTGCCGGTGTAGCCGGTCAGGGTCGCGCTGACGGCCGTGCTGCCGGGGTTGGAGAGGACCAGCTGCGTGGCGTACCCGTCCGCGGTGCGCACCCGCGGGAGGATCCCGTCGGTGGTGGTGACGGACAGGGCGGGGGCGCCGTCCAGGCCCGCCAGGGTCCCGTTGGCGAACAGTTCCGCCAGGAAGAAGCCCTTGATCCCCGTCCCGGAGTACTCCGCCTTCACGAAGGCGTTCACGGCCTGCGCCAGGTCCAGGAGGGCATCCCCCTGGGCCGCGGACTGGCTGGCGGGAAGCAGCCCCAGGTAGCCGGACGTGCCGGTGCTGCCGCCGGCGGTGTCGAACCCGCCGAGGCGGACCCAGGCCTGGTCGGTGGCACTGGTGTTGACAAAGGCGAACCCGGCGTTGGTGATCCCCGGAAGGTACCCCAGCCAGGGGAAGTACACGGTCTCCTGGATGGTGATCCCCTCCAGCGGGCCCTGGGGCGTCAGGTCCCGCCCCGCCAGGCCGGCGTAGTCGGTCGGATAGCGCCGGACCCGGAACACCGCGTTCATGAACTCGTCAGGCCGGGCCGGGTCGGCCGGGATGGCGTCCCCCTGGCTCAGGGTGCCGGTTTTCACCACGGGGTTGACGTACTTCCAGACCGTCTCCCCGCCGAGGGTCACCTCCAGGAACGTCCCGTGGGTGCCGTCGCAGATCAGGGTGTTGCCGTTGGGGAGCCGCTGGGCGCTGGAGATGGCCTCGGCATAAAGCGCGGAGGCCGGGGTCGCCTGGTAGCTCCAGGTGAAGGTCGAGGGGGCCCAGGCCGTGCCGGCGGTGTAGGCGTAGTTCCCCTCCGCGTCCACGGGCGGGGTGAACTGGTCGATGGTGGAGTAGTTCCGCCCCAGGCCGTTGTTGAAACAGATGATGTCGCCGGCGCCCGGGCAGTCCGTGTCGATCCACTGGGCGTCGTGCTGCTGGTAGAGTTTCTGGTCGGCGGCCGTCCCGGCCTTGTACGTGAGCGGGTTTCCCCACCGGTAGAGGAGGTCGCCCCCCTTCCCGCTCCGTCCCCCGGTGTGGCCGGCCGCCTGGGCGGTGGTGGTGCTGTGGTCGATCACCCAGATCTCGCTGTTGCCCCGCACGCTGAGGATGATCTGGTCGAACCCGGGGTGGTAGTAGATGGCGTTCATGTGGTTCCAGAAGTAGTGCAGCTTCAGGCCGTCCCCGTCGGTGCCGATGAGCTCGGGATGGGCCGCCACGTTGCCGTAGTTGGCCTTGGTGGGGTCGTTGTCCTGGATGAGGTGGTCCCACACGTGCCACTTCCAGACCACCGTGCCGCCCGACGGGTAGGTGGGCTTGACCTCGTAAACCGTGTCGGGAAGCATGTAGCCCCGGGCCTGGATGTCCGCGAGCTGCGCCGGGTCGAACCCGGCGGCGATGGCTTCGGCGTAGGTCCGCTTCTCCACCACCAGCATCAGGACGTTCCCGTTGGGCAGGGGCTTGACGTCGTGGTGCTGCATGTACTCGGCCGTGGAGAAATCCAGCTGCCAGACCAGGTTGTTGTCCCAGTCGTACTCCTCGATCCGCCCCCCCTCGCCGCCGCCGGTGCTGAGGGGGCCCTTGGACGAACAGGGGCGCATCAGGTGGCCGTTCTCCAGCAGGTAGACCGACTGTCCCGGCTCGTACAGGCTGCCCCACCAGGAGTGGACAACCTGGCCCTGGTTGTCCAGGAGGTAGGTTGACCCGTAATGCTTGGGCGCCACCAGCGTGTAGCCCGGCCAGGCGCGGGCGTCGTTGAGGAAGAGCCCGACGGTCTGGCTGGTCGTTTCCGCCGTGCCCGTCCCGGCCAGGGGCCCGTTCGGGACGACGGAGAGAGCCGGGTCGGCGGTGGACGATGCCGGCAGGTCTCCGGCCAGGGCCGGGCCGAATCCGGCCAGGCCGACGAGGGCTGTCACGACGAGGCATGCCAATATCCTTCGGTTCATGGTGTCTTCCTCCTGAATCGTTTTCATTGCAAATCGAACCCGGTCGGCTTCGGGCGTGCGGTCAGGGTTGAGCCGGCACGGCGCTCAGGAAGCCGCCTTCCCAGTTCCCGAACAACTCGAACGCAAAGACCGCCCCGGTGGCGGTGAGGCGAAGGCAGCCGCCGGACTGGTCGGTGAGGGTCCCGATCCCGTCCACCTGGGACAGGAGCCGGACGTACTTTCCCCCCGCGGGGACCTGGATGACGGCCGCGTTCCCGTTGGCCGTGCCGTCGCTGCGGAAAACCCGGAACGTGACCTGCACCGGGGCCGCGGCGGGGTTGACGACGGCGACGCCCGTGAAGTAGTTGACGCCGCCCACGGTCCCGTTGGCCACCTGGGCGAAGTGAATGTCCTCAAGGCCCGACGCCTGGAGCGGCAGGGTGGATTCATAGCGGTTGTCCCCGGGGTGGCCGAACGTCACGCAGCCCACCAGGGGCGTGGCGTCCGGGGTCGTCACCCGGAGCCACCCCTCCGAAGACGTCCCGGAAGGCAGCCCCAGGGCGGCGTCCCGCAGGGCGAGGACCTGCCGGGCCGGGACCGTGACGGTGAACGGGGCGGCCAGGGCCGTGCCGTCCGCGCTGAACGGGGAAAGGGTCGCCACCGCGTCCGTCTCACCCGGGTTGACGAGGTTCAGCTCGGTGAAGTACAGGTCCGGGATCCGGGTGATGTGGGCCGCCACGAGGGAGGAAGCAGCCTGGACGGCGGGGACCAGGTTGACCGCGCTCAGGGTCCCGGTGTCGTGGCGGGTGAGGGCGGTGGCCACGACGCCCCCGGTGGCGCGCAGGCGGACGGCCCCGTCGAAGCCCGACGAGGCCCCGGGGGCGGTCCGGGCGTCCGGGGAGGCGGAAACCGCCGTGAACAGGGCGGCGGTGTCGAGGTAGAGGCACCCTTTGGCCGCCACGCTGTGGGAGCCGCCGCTGACGATCCCGGTGCCGGTGCAGCCGGTCAGGGTGACCGTGACGGCGGTGTCACCGGGGTTCCCGATGGCCAACCCGGTCGAGTACCCCGACGCGTTCCGGACGCGGGGGATGATCCCGTCCGTGGTGGCGGCGGCAACGGCCGAGGCGCCGTCCAGACCCGCCAGCTGCCCGCCGTCGTAGAGCTGGGCCAGGAAGAACCCCCGGACGGCGGAAGACGAGGGGGTCGCCTCCAGGCGGACGTCGGCGGGCGTCGCCAACCCCGGGAGACCGTCCGCCTGCAGGGCGGCCTGGTTTCCGGCCGGCAGCGGGATCGTCAGCGGCGACCCGGCCGCGGCCCCGGCCGGGTCGTGGGCGGAGAGGGCGACCGAGGCGTCCGACGACCCCGTGTTCACGAAGGCCAGGCCCACGGTGGTCTCGAGGGGGACGAAACGGCCCCAGGGGAAATGCAGGGCGCCGGGGGCGGTGTACGGACGGTTCGCGACGCGAAACCCGACGTGGTACCACGGGTGGTTGGGGTCCAGCGGGCCCCGGTAGTAGGCGGGGTCCCGGTTGGACACCCGGGAATGCCCGTCGGTCCCGTTGTACCAGTTCCCGCCGCGCAGGCAATGATAGGGCTTGCCGTCGGGCATGGGCGAGCCGGTCGCGGGGCCCGGAGGGTCCTGCGTCGGGCTCACGGAATAGTAATCCTTGTCGTACCAGTCGTTGGTCCACTGCCAGACGTTGCCGGCCATGTCGTAGAGCCCGAAACCGTTGGCGCCGTCGCCTGCCGCGAAGCTCGTCGCGCTGCCCGGCCAGCCCCAGTCCGACTTCTGGTGCACCTGACCGTTGAAGAAGCCCACGGGCGTCGTCCACGGCTGCGCCCCGGACTCGAACGGGTCTCCCGAATTGGGGATATTGGCCCGGGTGATGTCCATGGTGAGACCCCACGGGAAGACAAGGTAGGGGTCGTACCGGCCCCCGCGCCCGGCGTATTCCCACTCCGCTTCCGTGGGCAGCCGGAACCCGTTTTTCGTCAGGTCGCCGGCCCAGGTTGCGGTGTCGTAGCACGGGTCCAGTCCGAGCTGGTCGCTCAGCCAGTTGCAATAGAACGCGGCCCCGGCCCACATGACGCTGGTGACGGGGTGATCGCCGCGGTTGTCCAGGACGGAGAAGGCGGTCCCGGACCAGGCGATCCGGCTGTAGGGGTCGGCCGTGCGGGTCAGGAAGAGCAGGTCGCTGCCGCCGGCGGGGTAGACCGAGCCGTCGGCCACCCGGATCAGCCCCAGCGCCAGGGCCGAGTTGAGGAAGCCGCAGTACTGACGGACCGTCACGTCGTAGCGGCCGATGGAGAAGGCGCTGAGGCGGACGGTGTGCATGGGGACCTCGTCGCTGGGGTGGCTGGGGTCGATGTACCCGTAGTGGTCCCCCATCACGAATTCGCCGGCGGGCAGCGCCACCATCTCCGGGACGGCCGGAGACGCCAGGGCCCCCGGCAACCCCGGGCCGGCGGCCGCGGTGAGAACGGACAGGGCGAGCCCGAGCACGAAAAGGCGGACAGGACGTTCCTTCTTCATCGATCGTTCCTCCCATATTCGAGGCCGCCCCGGGCGGCGCCGGGCGGCGTACGGACGGGCGGACCTCGCCCGGGCCGGCCCGGGGCCGGTCTTCAATCGACACTTTCCGAGAATATCGTGTACCCGACGGGGCTTCCCCCCGGGGGTTACGGCCGCGGTCCGGCGGCCCCCCCGGATCAGCGCGGGGGCGGCCGCCGCCGGTCGCCGCGGTCGTCGGGCCCGTCGTCGCGAGGCGGCGGACCGGCCTTGGGCTTGAAGATCCGGTCCCCCACCAGGGTCAGGAAGCTGGACAACTGGTCCGGGGTCAGGAGCTCGCGGAAGGCGATCCAGTAGTCGGCGTCCTTCTCCTGGATCTGCCACTTCAGGTCGTGGATCTGCTTCAGCTTGGCCTTGACCTTGACCGGGTCCGGCCGGGTTTGCAGCCACAGGAGCCGGAGTTCGGCGTTGCGCTCCTGCTCCTGGAGGCGCAGCGGCATGACGTCCTTGTCCCGGGCGTCCCGCAGCAGCCGGAGCTTTTCCTTCTGCTCCGGCGTCATGTTCAGGTAGCGGATGGCCTCCTCCTCGTCCCCTCGCCCCCGCTGGGGGTCGGGGTCCGGGTCGGGGCGGGGGCCGGCCGCCAGCGGGACGGCCAGGGCCACCGCTATGAAAGTAACGATGAACGTGGCGCGTTTCATCGAACGGTTCCTCCTTTGACGCTCGAATGGACCTTCCCGAGACGGGTCGGTATCGACGCAACCAAACATATCGCAACCCCGGTGCCAGATCAAGCGACGCGTAGCGCGGGCACTCCGCGAGTGGTTTGGTCCTGCGTCCCGGACGGGGCGCCGGGAGGGGTCCGGCACCCCTCCAGGGTGCATCCGCACTCGCCGGACCCAACCGGTGGGAGCACCGCCTCCGGCGGAGCACCCAACGGCTAAGCTCCTCCATCCCTTCGGGATGCCGCCGACCGCTCCCGATTTCCTGCGCATTTTGCCAAAGATCTTACTTTGATGGGACCAGGCTTTCTCCGGGACTTCGCCCGGAAAAGTGGCCTCGGCAGGCAACCGGAAACGACAACATTTTGATAAAAACGCAGCCGCTAAAGCGCCTATCATCCCTCTCGGTCCCTGGGGTCCTTTGGGTCCTTTACGTCCTTTATGTCTTTGACGTCCTTTATGTCCTTTGTGGCTTGTATGTCCTTTGGGTTCTTGCCATTTCAGCTGATGACCCCCGCGATCGCCGGCAGCTCCGCGTTTGCGGCGGTCAAGCCCGGCCGCTCCGGGCGGCATCACGGGCTCGGGAAAGGGATTCCGGCAAGGATTGTCGAGGCATCGGGACGGATTCGACAAATCTTGCCGTCCCCGGGCCGGTTGCCGACGGCCGGAACCGACCGTACCGCCTCGGATGAAGCCGGGATCGAAAAACACCGGTATTCCGGGTTTCGAGGGTCATCAATCCCCTGATTGCCGGCCGTCCTGAACTGGCCGGACGCCTTGGCCTGGGTCCAGACGAAGAACGCGGCCAATTTTCCGGGTCACTCCGACTGGCGCCTGCCCAACGCCGAGGAACTCCCGTCGATCCTGGACAACACCCGCTCGCCGGACACCCGCGGCTCCGCGGCCATCGACCCCGTGTTCGCCGCACCGGTGGGCCGCCGTGACGGGGGGTGTGCGCCAGCACTTTCGCAAGGGAAAAAGTTGGCATGATCTAACCCCGCCCTGATCGGGCTATCAGCTCGCGGAACGCCCGGGGTCACCTCACAAATCATTCTTGCAATATCAAGTTCCCTCTTGACTAGC
>JAGNHB010000003.1 GCA_018001935.1 Acidobacteriota bacterium | reverse complement strand
CCACTTTACCGCCGCTTTTGCTCTATCACCCCCCTCGCACAAGAATGCCGGCTGTCTCTGAAACGCTTCAAAACCTCTCACCGCGCCCCTTTTGGCCCTGCTTGTCCTCATGATGCGAAACCGCTGTCTTTCTTGCGTCTAACTTGTGGCCTCGGCGGGCTTGTGCTAGAATCCGTCGCTTGCCGCCCGGCGGAAGAAGCCCCGTCCGGAGGCCGCCACGGAGACGGGGCCTTCTTCTTCCGGGAAGATGTCCCCCCTGACGGGAGACCAAACGGGAGACCACCATGCGCCATTTCGCCCGATACGCCCTCCTTCTCGGCCTTTTCGCCGCCCTCTTCCCGCCCGGGGCCGTCCCCGCCCAGGAAAAGGCCGGCGCCCGGGTCCGGGTCGACTACACCCTGCCCAACGGCGACGTCCAGCCGCTGCCGGGCGCCACCGTGAAAATCCTCGACGGCAAGGACAGGACCCTCCGGGAGGACGTCACCGACGCCACGGGGCACGTGGCGCTGGCGGGCCTCGCGGCCGGCGAGTACACGGCCCTGGTTGAGATGACGGGCTTTAGGACCACCCGGCGGAAGATCGCCCTGGCCGGCGGGGAGACCGACGCGGTGTTCCCCGTGATCCTCCCCCTCGAGGAGATCACCGCCGCCATAACCGTCAACGCCGAGACGTCCAAGGACGACATCAAGCGGCCCGAACTGCCGGAGACCCTCAAGCAGCAGCTCCTCAAGAGCGCCCCCCTGGTCAACGAGCGCTTCCAGGACGCCCTGCCGCTGGTCCCGGGCGTGGTGCGCGGCCCCGACGGCCTCCTGAGCCTCAACGGCGCCCGCCCCAGCCAGAGCGGCCTCCTGGTCCAGTCCGTCAACGTCACCGACCCCGTCACCGGCCAGTACGCCATGGAACTGCCCCTGGAGGCCATCGAGCGGGTCCAGGTCTACTCGAACCCCTACGCCGCCGAGTTCGGCAAGTTCACCGGCGCCGTCACCACCATCGAGACCCACCAGGGGTCCAACAAGAAGAAGTTCCTCTTCACCAACTTCTTCCCCCGTCTGCGGGTCCGCGACGGCACGATCCGCGGTTTCGAGTCCTTCACGCCCCGGCTGGCCGTGTCCGGCCCCATCGTCAAGGACCGCCTCTGGATCTCCCAGCACTTCGAGTACCGCTTCATCCTGACGGAGGTGCCGTCCCTCCCCGAGCTCCACAACGAGACCCAGCTGGAGACCTTCGACTCCTTCACCCGGATGGACTGGGCCCCCACCGCCACCCACCGGCTCTCCTCCATCTTCTCGGTCTACCCCCAGAACCTCAAGTGGGTCAACCTGGACACCTTCCACCCCCAGGAGGTCACGCCGAACTTCCGCCAGCGCGGCTTCTTCCTGGCCCTGAGCGACAACTGGATCGTCGGCGGCTCCTCCCTCCTGGAGACCAACTTCAGCATCAAGCAGTACGACGCCCACATCTACCCCAACGTGGAAGCGCCCATGGTCATCACCCCCGAGGGGTGGGAGGGCGGCTACTACAACAACCAGGACCGTTACAGCCGGCGCTACGAGCTGTCCCAGACCTACACCTTCACCCAGCGGCGCTGGAAGGGGCTCCACGACCTCAAGGCCGGCTACGTCGTCTCCCGGCTGAAGTACGACGGCGACGACCGCCGCCGCCCCGTGGAGATCCTGCGGGAGAACGGCACGCGGTCCCAGATCCTGGACTACCTCGGCGGCACCGGCCTCGAGCAGAAGGCCTGGGAACTCACCACCTTCCTCCAGGACAAGTGGCAGATCGGCGCCCCGGTGACGCTGAGCCTGGGCGTCCGCCTCGACTGGGACAGCATCGCCCGCCGCGTCAACGTGGCGCCCCGCTTCGGCGTCTCGTTCCTGCCGGTCCCCTCCAGCACGAAAACCGTGATCCGGGCCGGGTGCGGGCTCTTCTACGACAAGATCCCGCTGAGCACCGCCGTCTTCGACCAGTACCAGCAGATGCGCGTCACGACCTTCGGGCCGGACGGCCACACCCTCATCGGGACTCCCCTCACCTACGCCAACGTGATCCGGGACGGCCGGATCCGCAACCCCTACGCCTTCCAGTGGAACGTCGAGATCGACCGGGAGATCCTCCCGGGGCTGCTGGCCCGCGTGGGCTACCAGTGGCGGCGGACCCACGACGACCTGGTCCTGAACCCCGTCACCTCGCCGACGCCGCAACTGGTCCTGGCCAACGCGGGGGACCAGAACTACCGGGAGTGGCTCTTCAGCGTGAAGTACCAGCTGGGCGAGCGCTTCGACGCCTCCGTCTCCTACGTCCACTCCTCGGCCAAGGGCAACCTCAACAGCTACGAACTCTTCCTGGGCAACTACCGCTACCCGGTGGTCCGCCCCGACGAGTACGGACCCCTCCCCCACGACACGCCGGACCGCCTCCTCGTCAGCGGGAGCATCTCTTTCCCCTGGGGGATCATCGCCTACCCGGTCCTGGACCTTCGCAAGGGCTTCCCGTACTCCAACGTGAACGAGGACCAGGACTTCGTGGGCCCCCGCAACGAGGCGGGCCGCTTCCCCCGCTTCCTCTCCCTGGACGTGCAGATCGTGAAGAAGGTGAAGATCAAGTTCCTGAAACAGAAGTGGAACTGCCGCATCGGCGTGAAGATCTTCAACATCACCAACCACTGGAACCCGCGGGACGTCCAGAACAACCTCGACAGCCCGACCTACGGGACCTTCTACAACAGCATCGGCCGCACCTTCCGGGGCAAGTTCGAGATCGACTTCTGAGAAGCGGGGACCGAAGAGAACTGACCACGAAATAGACCACGAAATAGACCACGAAATACACGGAATACACGAAAATCAGTCATTTCCTGAAAGGGTGTACGGTAGCCTGAAAGAAGTGCCGGTTACGATACCGGCTGTTACTTTTTCGGTGTCACGCGCACCGAAGCGCGGTATACTGTACAGTGAGATGTACGTTTGGAGGTGGATCTTGACGCTGACGATGCCGATGGTGGAAGCCCGGAACAAGTTGACCTCCCTCCCGGAATCTCTTTCGGAGGAAGGAGCGGAAACCGCTGTGGCCGTGACCCGACGGGGCAGGCCGGTGCTGGCCATTCTCTCCTGGGACTTTTTCGAATCCCTCACCGAGACCCTCGAGATCCTCGGAGACGAACCGGCCATGCAAGCCCTTCAAAATAGCTTGAAGGAGGTCCGGGAAGGAAAGGCCGTTTCCTGGGAAGCCGCCCGCGGAGAGTTGGAAAAGTGAGATACACGGTCGAGATCACCCCGACCGCCCTGGACCAACTCCGCCGGATCGAGGACCGCCGGGTCCGCGGGCTTCTCGTCAAGCGCATCGACCGCCTGGCGGAAAACCCCGGGCAGCAGGGCAAGGAGCTTCACGGCGAACTGCGTGGGCTGCGCAGCGTCCGGGCGGCGGGTCAGCGATACCGCATCCTCTACCGGATCGAGGGCGCCACCGTGACGGGGGTGGCCGTCGGGCGGAGGAAAGAAGGCGACCGGAGCGATATCTACCGGCTGGCCCGGACGCTCCTCCGACTTCGCCTCGCCCCCCCAGGGGAATGAAGGTGTCGAGGATGAAAACACTCGCCCTGGTCTTCCTCTTCTTCCTGAACGCCATCACCGGTCTGCTCCCCGCGGCGGGGGATACGGGCGCCGCACCGGAAGAAAAGCTGTATCTGGTTCGGAACCAAGGGAAGTGCGGCTTCATCGACCGGACCGGCCGGGTGGTCATTCCCCTGGCGTACGACGCGGCCTCCGCCTTTTCCGAAGGGCTGGCCCCGGTGAAGGTCGGCAAGCTCTGGGGCGCCATCGACCGGACGGGACGGATGGTGATCTCTCCCCAACCTTATCAGATCATGGGCTTTCTGAACGGGATGTCAATTGTTCGCGACCTTGAAGGACCCGATCGTCTGATAGGATTCATGGACAAAGCTGGGAATCTGCCAATTTCTCCCCGTTTTCAGAGCGCCTGCTCTTTCTATAAGAATCGAGCCTGGGTGGGCACAGCCCAAGGTGGCGGTTTTATAGACAAAAGTGGCGAGGCCATCATACCTATGCAGTACCAGGTGTATAACGTCGACTTTTTCATGCATGGCGACTATTGCCTGCTGAAAGACAGGCAGGGAATACCGAGATTTGTGCATATTTCAGGGATCGTCCTGAACACCCCCGACATCGACCTTGCAAAACCATATTTTCAGGAACTCGCCGCTGTCCGTTCAAATGGTCTTTGGGGTTATCTGAACCAGACTGGGCAATGGGCGATTCTCCCGCAATACCAGGAAGCCGAACTCTTCTCCGAGGGCTTCGCGTGGGTTCTTACTGAAGGTCGATGGGGCACCGTCGATCGCAAAGGAAAGGTTGTCATCCCCCCCTCATTCAAGGCGTCAAGACTTTTTCACGAAGGCCTGTCCTGGGTTTGGGACGGAAAGGGATGGGGATGTGTCGACCCTTCCGGTGAACTCCGGATCCCCTTTCGATTCAGTGAGGTGGAAGATTTTTCCGGCGGCAGGGCCTGGGTGAAGCAGAGTGGTCGTTGGGGAGTTGTGGACCCTCGAGGGAAGTGGTTGATCTCCCCGCGGTTCCACGGCCATCAGAGTTTCCAGGAAGGATACGCTCTGGTCAACATTGGTGGGATTGAACCCTCCGTTTGCGATGCTATCAGCGTCGAAGAAGGCATCGGGGGTCGATGGGGACTGATCGACACCAAGGGGCGCTGGGTGATCCCGCCCCGATACTCTACCGTGGAATTCTTCGACGGCGAGGTGGGTCTTTTCAAGAAGAATGGCTGTTGGAAGTATGTCGATCGCTGGGGGAGGATCCTGTGGACGGGCGACCGGGGCGACAACTGCCCGATATTCTGAGGTGGCCGATCAAGATCGCGAGGTGTAACGATGCCTGAACAGAAGATCCTGCTGCTGGGCGACGATCGGCTTTACCAGGCCTGCCGGGTGATCGGGGACGGGGAGAAAGACCTGGCCCGGCGGGTGATGGGGGACCTGCACGACACGCTCCTCGCGTTCCGCCGGCGGCACGGCTTCGGGCGCGCGGTGGCGGCGCCGCAGATCGGCGAGCTCGTCCGCCTGGTTTGCCTGGACGTGGGGGAGCCGGAGGCCCTGGTCAACCCGATCCTCAGCTTTCCCGATCCCGAAACCTATGAACTTTGGGATGACTGCATGAGCTTCCCCGGCCTGGAAGTGCGCGTGAGGCGATACCGGCGCTGCGTGATCGACTACCTCGACCTGGCATGGGTGCAGCACCGCCGGGAACTCGAGGGCGACCTGGCGGAACTGCTCCAGCACGAGTGCGACCACCTCGACGGCGTCCTGGCCGTGCAGCGCGCCGTGCACCCGGGCGCCTTCCGCTTCAACCCCGGCAAGTTCGGGGCGCCCGCCTGAAAAGGACAAAGGACCAAAAGGACATAAACGACCTAAAGGACAGCATCGTCGAGAGGGGCTCTTTGACCCCACCCCTTCCGCCCTCTCCGTCCTTTGGGTCCCTTTGGTCCTTTAGGTCCCTTGGTCCTTTTTCGCCAGGCCCTTCCCGCATGAATTGCAGAAATAAAACCGGTTCTGGTATACTGGCCGAAAACGGATACGGGGCCCCGGGAGAGGAATCGCCATGATGCCTTTTCCCCGACGCCCCCGGCGAGGAACCGGCCGCGGCCCAACCGCGGGTACAGGAGGTGGAAGATGAGAAGAAACGTCTTCAGGCGAAGGGCGCCGGGAAAAGACGGCCTTTCCCGCGAGACGATCCCGGGCGTTTCCCGTCGCGGTTTGGTTCTCCTGTGCGTGCTCCTCCTGCCGGGCCCGGGCTTGTGCCTGGCCGGCACGACGATCCACAACGTCACCGTGCAGGGGACGGACATCGCGGGCAACGAGCGCCTCGTCTGCAGCCTGGTGGCCGGCGACCGCGTGGTCGTGGACAGCATCTCGGGTTACGTCTGCTTCAACAACTCCACGGATCCCCAGTGCAAGCCGTGCAACCCGACAGACTACATCGTCGACCCCGACGGGCTGCCCCGGGCCATCTACGACGACCCCATGAACCAGGCCATCTGCTACGACTGCGACGACTACTGCGCGGACCCCCTCCCCGGCAACGGCCATGCCGGGCTCTACATGATGCTGAACTCGGCGAGGACGTTCATCGGTTCCGGCGGGGCGAGCTTCAACGTGACGGCGAACAAGACCCTGTACCTGGGCGTCAACGATTGCGCCAGCACGCCCAACAGCGGGACGTTCCAGGTCCGGGTGACGGTGTACCGCCCCGAGCTTTCCCTCAGCGACGTGTCCGTCAAGGAGGGGAACTCGGGCACGACCAGCGCCGTGTTCACGGTGAGCTGCAGCCCCGCGCCGGGCACCGGGCAGACCGTCACCGTGAACTGGGCCACGGCCAACGGGACGGCCGGCCAGCCCGGCGACTACGCCAGCGGCTCCGGGACCCTGACCTACAGCGCCGGCGACGGGAGCAAGACGGTGTCCGTCGCCGTCAACGGCGACACCGTGAGCGAGAGCGACGAGACGTTTCTCGTCAACCTGTCGGGGGCTTCCGGGGCCCAGATCACGGATGCCCAGGGCGTGGGGACCATCACCGACGACGATGGGACCTCGAAACTGTACGTGAGCGACGTGACGGTCTCCGAGGGGGACAGCGGCACCGTCAACGCCTCCTTCACGGTGACCCTGTCGCCGACCTCCTCGAACACGGTGACGGCGAACTACGCCACGGTCAACGGCACGGCGGTCTCGCCGGCGGATTACACGGCGGCGTCGGGGCCGCTGACCTTCACCCCGGGCCAGTCCACCAGAACGGTGACCGTCGCGGTGAAAGGGGACACCCTGGACGAGGACAACGAGGTCTTCCACCTCGACCTGTCGGGCCCCGTCAACGCGGAGATCGGGACCGGCCGGGGGACGTGCGCCATCACCGACAACGACCCCCTGGCGGTGATCATGATGGGCACGGACCTCTCGGTGACGGAAGGCGCCGGCGGGGAGACGGCCGTCGCGTCCTTCACCGTCAACCTGCTGAGCCCGTCGGGGCGGACGGTGACGGCGGAGGTCTACACGACCGACGGCACGGCCCTTCACGGGTACGACTACACCGCCCTCGTCCAGACCCTGACGTTCAGCCCGGGGGAGACCAGCAAGCAAGTCCCGGTGAGCGTCACCGGGGATTACAAGGACGAATACGACGAGACCTTCGACCTGAACGTGCGCAACGCCGTCAACGCCACGATCGCGGACTCCACGACCCGCTGCACCATCCTCGACGACGACGGGCCCCCGACCGTCTCCATCGGGGACGTCACGGTGACGGAAACGGACGCGGGGACGCAGGACGCCACCTTCGTGGTGACCCTGGCGGCCACCAGCCCCAACACCGTCACGGTGGACTGGGCCACCGCGAACGGGACGGCCCTGCAGCCGTCCGATTACACCGCGGGCTCGGGGACCCTGAGCTTCGCGCCGGGGCAGTTCGCCCAGGCGGTGAAAGTGCCGGTCGCGGGCGACACGCTGGACGAGGACAACGAGACCTTCCGGGTCGACCTGTCCAACCCCGTCAACGCCCCCCTGGGGGACGCCCAGGGAGTCTGCACCATCAACGACAACGATCCGCAGGCGGTCCTCATGATGGGGACGGACATCACGGTCACGGAGGGGGACGGGGCGACGGTGAACGCCGTCTTCACGGTGAACCTGCTGGCCGCCTCCGGGAAGACGGTCAGCGCGGAGGTGTACACCTCCGACGGGACCGCCGTGCAGCCGGACGATTACACGGCGCTCACCCAGACCCTCACCTTCACGCCCGGCCAGACGTCGAAAACCGTCACCGTGGCGGTGAAGGGCGACACCCTCGACGAGAGCGACGAAAACTTCGTCCTGAATGTCCACAACCCCGTCAACGCCACCATCGCCGATTCAACCAGTCACTGCACCATCACGGACAACGACGACCCGGCGGGCTGCGACCTGAGCGGTGACGGCGTGGTGGACGCCCAGGACGTGCTCCTGCTGGCCGCCTATCTTTCCGGGAGGCTGTGGGAGCTCCCCTGCGGCTGGTTCTGCGGCGATGTGGACGGCGACGGCCGGGTGACCGCCCGGGACCTCGTGACGGTCCTGCACAACCGCTGCAACATCTGAGCCACGACCGTGAGGGAGTGGTAAAGGTCAGATCTTTAATCGCTTGCTCACGCGCGCGGCGCTGACGGGTTTCCGGGCGGCCGCCCCCGTTACCAATGTCGAATCTCCACCGGGGAGCGGGTCGTCTTTGGGAACCGGGGCGGCGCATGCCCCCGTGGCCTTTCGCTTCCCCGACCCTTTTCGCGCTCTCCGTCCTTTGGGTCGTTTTGGTCCTTTGGGTCCTTTCGTCCTTTGGCGCGATAACCTTCCCGCCCTCACATCGGCGTGCAGTTGGCGAAGGCCAGCTTCAGGTTCCGCGAGACGTAGGGGATGTTCTTCACGATGGGCAGCCGCTTCAGCTTCTCGATGATGACCGCCTCCATCGCCGCGTCCCGCCGCTCTTCCAGCAGCAGGCCGGTTTCGGCTTCGGTCAGTTCCCCGACGTTGTCCACGTCGCCGGTCAGCCCGCGGTTCCCGAGGCACTGGTACTGGCACTTCATGCACCCCGCCAGGGCGTTGTGCGCCTTGGGGTCGATCCAGTCGGGCATGGGATCGGGGATCTCGTTGTAGAGCGAGATGCACTTACCGGCGTCGATGACGAACTCCGGCTTGCGGATCGCCTTCGTCGGGCAGGTGTCGGAGCAGAGACCGCACCGTTTGCAGACGGCCATCTGCTTGAGCGGCCGCCACTGGTCCGGCAACTCCACCTCGGTGTAAAAGGCGAGCAGCTGGTGGAAGCTGCCGTACCCCTTGACGTAGGTCACGTTGTTCCGGCCGTACTCCGCCAGGCCGCAGCGGACCGCGAGGGTTTTCAGGGGAAGCCGCGCGAAGATCAGCGGCGAGCCGGGCTTTTTCAAAACGTCACGGCACAGCGTCTCCTGGAACACCGGGAAGGTGATGCCGTCATCGACGTAACCGGGGGCGACGATCACCGTGTAGCGCTTCCCCTCCCGGTTGAGGGTGACGGACCCGATCTTCTGCGGCAGGGAGGTCACCACCAGCGACCGGGCGCCGGGCATCTTCTCGGGGGCCTTGAAGACGAAGCCGTCGATCCACTTCCGGAAGATGGGGTGGTCGCTGATCCGCTTTTCCTGCTTGAGCTTGGTGAACCAGGCCTCCAGCTCGGGGAGGTGCTTCACCGAGACGGTCCGGTACTGGTACCGGATGGCCCCGGCGGCGGGCGCGGGGGCGGGCGCGGCGGGCGCATTCTCCGGCCGCGGGAGGGCCTCTCCCGGCAGGACGCACAAGACCAGGCCCGCGGCGGCGAGCTGCTTGAGGAAGTCCCGGCGGTCGGTGCCCGACGGGCTGCTTTTCTTGACCACGATTTCCTCCACGAAAAAGACATGGCGGCCGGTGGCCTCGAGGATTCCCTAAATCATACTGGAATGCGGTGCATTTGTTTCCGGTTTTCCACGGGGGCCCGCTGTTCGCCTCGCGCAGCGCCCCCGGCGCCCCGTTTCAATTCCCGGAGGCACTGAGCCGGTCGGCCAGCAAGCCCCGGTCCGCGGCGTTCAGCAATCCGTCGCCGTTGAGGTCCCCGGCCTGAAGCGGGGCGGTGAAACGACCCTGCCCCGGGGTGAGGTTCCCGGCCAGGTAAAGGTCCATCAGGACCAGGTCGGCGAGCCCAACCTCCCCGGTTTCGTCGAGGTCGCCCGGGAGCGGTTGCACGGAGAGCTTGTCGGGGAAGAAAAGGGTCCTCCCGAGACCGAGGGTGAGGTCGAAGTGGTTCCGGGCGGTGTGCCCCGGCAGGGTCACCCGGACATCCCCGGCACCGACGGGCAATCCGGCCAGGGCGTATTCCCCCCGAAGGTCGGTGTTCACCGTCCGGTCGGCCCCGACTCGGGGGGAAAGGCGGACCGCGGCGGCCGTCGCCGGCCCCTGCGCGGTTTCCACCAGGCCCTGGACGCGGCTGTAGGGGTCGGGGGCGGCGAATCCCTGGCCGATCCAGTGGTTGGTGTAAGGGGTCAGGGCGGCGACGGTTCCTTCGGGGTGCTTGACGATGGAAAGCGAGGGAAGCCCGGCGTAGTTTTCGTTGTAGACCCACACTTCACTGGCGTCCGGAAGAACTGCCAGGTGGGTCGGGTTCGTCCCGACCGTCAGGGTGCTCTTGAGCGTCAGCCCCTTGACGTCCACCACGGAGACGGTGTTGGAAAAGAGATTGGTGATGTAGGCGGTTTCCCCGTCGGGCGTGAGGGCGATCCAGGACGGGTGCTGGGAGCTGGCACTTCCCCCCAGGGAGACGTGGCCGAGCTTGGTGTTGGTTTTCGTGTCGATGACCGCCAGCGAGGAGGGGTTTTCGTTGACCACCAGGACCCGGGCGCCGCCCCGGGTGACGGCCACGCCGCGCGGGTACCCGGCGTAGGGCTGGCCGGGCGGGGCGGTGGAGATGGTGGCCGTCACGCCCAGGGAACGGGTGTCGATCACCGACACGGACTTTCCCCAGTTGTTGGCGACGTAGACACGCGTACCGTCCGGGTGCACGGCGATCCCCGCGGGAAGGTCCCCCACGGGGATGGCGGCGATGACGGTCCCCTGGTCCGGGTCGATGACGCCCACGCTGTCGGAATTCTCGTTGACCACGTACAGGCGGGAGCCGTCGGGGGCGAACGCCAGGGTCGAGGGGCCCTGGCCGCCGCAGGGAAGGTAACCGATGCGGGCGTAAGGGCCGCACCCGGTGTAGATCCCGACACGGCCCCAGGCCTGTTCGGGGATGTAGACCCGGCCGGTGCCCGGGCGAACCGCCGACCCGTTGCCGAACCCCTCCGAACCGGTTCGCGTCGACCTCAGCGTGCGGCTGACGGGGTCCCAGATGGAGTAGTGCGAATCCAGGATGATCAAGGGGGGGCGAACGGGGGCGTCGGTGTCCTGGAAGACGTGCACGGCGTTGTTCCGGAGAAAGAAGACCCGGCCCGTGACGGGGTCCAGGTCCAACTCGGGAGGGTCGGCGGCCGGGGCCGTCGAGGGGGTCGGCGCCATGGCCGGGGACGGCGCCGCGCCGGCATCCGCTTCGAACACGGCGGCGCCCCCCGGGGGGGTCCCCTCGGGGGGAATCAACGCCAGGAAGTCGCTCGAGGGGTCGTAAAAGCCCAGGAAGGACGCGCCGGCGAAGTAGACGTGACCGGTGGACGGGCTGAAGGCCAGGTTGAGGATCGGCCCCTGCATGGGGAGGTTGAAGAAGGCGTCGTCCGCTCCCCGCAGGATGGTGCAGATATTGTTCACTTCCACCGAGGTGAACAGGGCGTCCATCCCCGGGTGATAGAAGAAGCGGAGGTTGTCGTTGTCCGCGTACAGCAGCCGGGAGCTTCCGGCCGCACGGTCGAACAGGATGAAAGGGACATGGACCCCCATGCCGGTCGAGATACAAACCTTGTTTCGCAGTGGGTTTATGCCGACCGCCGGCCCGCAGCTGCGCACGCCGTCGTAGGTCAGGCTGGACCGGGCGAAGCTGAGGATGTCCACCACTTCCAGGTAACCGGACAGCGCGTTGCCGATGAACAGTTCATGGGTCGCCGGGTTGACGGCCAGGTCCATGTAGAAGACGTTGGCCGTCAGGCCTTCGAGAAAGGAAATCGACAGGCTGTTCACGTCGATGCGCTGAAGGTGGTTTTCATCGAGCAGGAGAAGGTACCCCGCGGTCTCGTCCAGGGCCATCAGGTGATACTGGGTCGTGGGAACCCGACCGACCACCTGGGCGGACGCGAGGTCGACGACGGTGACCTCCCGGCCGGCCATGGAACTGATGAAAAGGCGGCCGGCCCCCTGGTGAAGCAGCATCCCGTTCATGGACCCGACGTCGGAAACCGTCGCCACCGCTCCCAGCGTGAGCCCGTCGAACAGGTGGACCTTCGCGTCCGTGGCATTGTACACGCAGACCCGGCCGGTCGGGGCATGAACCAGGACCCCGCCGAGGTCCCTGCCCGGGAGGTCGATCCGCCCGACGGGGACCTGGGCCCCCGCCAGACCGCCGAGCCCGGCAACCAGGAGAAGCACCCATGGGAAACAGGCCGGGCCACGGGTCCGAACGAGGGTTCGGACGAGCAGGATGTCAAGGTTTGTCATTGGTTTACCTCTCTTGTGCCGCGATGCCGGGGTCAGGCAAGCCGGTCGGCCCGGGTTCCGTCTCGATCGGGAGGGAGAACGAGAAGACGCTTCCCAGCCCGGGAGTGCTGTCCACCCAGATCCGGCCGCCGTGGTGCTCGACGATCTGGCGGCTGATGGTGAGGCCGAGCCCGGTGCCCCGCAAAACGCCCTCCCGGTTCGGGCCCAGCTGGGTGAACTTCTCGAAAACGGCGGGAAGGTCCTCGGGGGCGATGCCGACGCCCCGGTCACGGACGGACACCACCACCCGGCGGCGCCCGTTCCCGCCGGCCTCGTCGGGGGGCTCCCCGCCGCCGCTTTCGGAAAAGACGGTCCCGGGCGGGCCGGCCGCCGCCTTTTCCACCCGCTCATGCGCCAGGCGGGCTTCCACGGTGACCCGCTCCCCTTCCCGCGTGAATTTCACGGCGTTCGAGAGGAGGTTGAGCAGGACCTGCAACAGGCGTTCGCGGTCCCCCCGGACCGCGGGCAGGCCGGGGTCCACCCGCTCTTCCGCGGACAGGCGGTACTGCTCGAACAGGGACGAGGTGGACTCCACGGCGTGGCGCACCAGTTCCCCGACCTCGAGCCGCTCCATGCGCCACTCGATCTTGCCGGCCTCCAGCTTGGCGATGTCCAGAAGGTCGTTGATGAGGTGGGTCAGGCGCTCCCCCTCCGAGACGATGATGTCCATGTTGCCCCGGACCTGGGCCAGGCTGCGCGGGTTGCGGGCGGCCTCGATCCCGGGGACCAGCGCCAGCAGTTCCTCCTGCTTTTTCCGGACGATCTTGGCGAAGCCCACCACGGAGGTGAGCGGGGTCCGGAGTTCGTGGGCCGCCATGTTCAGGAAGTCCGTCTTCATCCGGTCCAGTTCCTGGAGTTTCCGGTTGGCCTCGGCCAGTTGTTCGGTGCGCTCCGTCACCCGCTCCTCCAGCTCCCGTTTGCGGGCCTTGAGGTGGCGGACCCGCAGGTGGAGCATCCCCCAGGCGCCCAGCGCAAGGGCGAGAACCACCAGCGCCTGGAACCCCACGGTCTGGTGGAACCGCGGCCGGAGGTAGAAGGAGAAGGCCGCCCCCGCCTGGTTCCACACCCCGTCGTTGTTGCAGGCGATGACCCGGAAGGTGTACCGGCCCGGCGGCAGGTTGGTGTAGTAGGCGTCCCGGCGGGCCCCCGGGTCGACCCACCCGGCGTCGTACCCCTCGAGGCGGTACTTGAAGCGCACCTGGTGAGGCCACAGCAGGCTCAGGGCGGTGTAGTGGAACTCGAGGGACCCCACGCCGGGGGGGTACTCCGGCGTGCCCTCCGCCGGGTGGTGCTCCCCGTCCACGGTGACGGTCTCGATGGAGACGGGCGGCGGCACCGGGTTGCGCTTCATGAAGCGCTCGTCCACGATCACCACGCCCGAAACCGAGGGGAACCAGAGCCGGCCCAGGCGGTACCGGCAGGCCGGGGGGTGGGACAGGCCGTTGCACTCGCGGTTACGCATCCCGTCCGCGGGGCCGAAGACCCGGCAGGGGAGTCGGGAGAGCAGCCCCGCGTCGAGGGCGTCGAGGTCTTTCCGCAGCACCGCATGAATCCCGTTGAAGGTGGACACCCAGAGCGTATCCCCCGCCGCGTTGTCGATGATGGCCGTGACCGGGTCCTCGGTGAAGCCCTGGGCGGCGCCGTAGACGCGCGCCTGGCCGTCGCGGATGCCCACCAGGCCGTACTGGTTCGTCCCGGCCCACAGGGTGCCCTCCCGGTCGAGGAAGAGGCTCCGCAGGTGCAGTTTCCAGGGTTCCTGACCGACCGGTCGGACCTGGCCGTCGGCCAAGCGGTCGAACCCGTCGTCGGTGGCGACCCAGAGGGTCCCGTCCCGGTCCTCCGCCACCGCCAGGACATCGTTGGAGGAGAGGCCGTTTCGGGTCGTCCAGGCCTGTATGACCCCGTCCCGCAGGCGCTTGAGTCCCCCGCCGCGCGTGCCGATCCATAGGGAGCCGTCCCGGGAGGGCACGATGCACGAGAGGATCTCGCCGGAGGACAGGCCGGGAAGCACCACCGGGGTGATTCTCCCCCCCGTTTCCATCCGGTTGAGCCCACCGCTCCAGGTGCCGATCCAGAGTGTCCTGGCGGGGTCCTCGTACAGGCAGTGGACGCTGTTGTTGGACAGGCCCCGCGAAAGGTCGAAGGTCTCGCACCGGCTGCCGTCGAACCGGGTGAGCCCGCCCTCGGAGCCGACCCAGAGGTGACCGGAACGGCTTTCCAGGGCGCACCAGGTCATTTCGTCCGGCAGCCCCTCCGGGCGGCCCAGGACCGAGAGCTTCCCGTCCTTGAGGCGGGTCAGGCCCCCGCCGTGGGTCCCGATCCAGAGGCTCCCCTCCCGGTCCTCGTACAGGCAGCGAATGAAGTTGTCGTTGAGCCCCTCCTGCCCGGTCAGGCGGGCCAGGGCCCCCCCGTGGATCCGCCGGATCCCGTCCCGGGCCGTGCCCACCCAGAGGTTGGCGTCCCGGTCCTCCACCACGGCGCTGATGAAGGAGCCGGGCGACAGGCCCTCGCCGCCGGGGCGGACCACGGGCTCGAAACCGCCCCTGGCGACCCGGTGCCAGTTGCCGCCGCCCGACACCATCCAGAGGGTCCCCGACCGGTCGCGGAAGGCCATGCGCACCGGAGTCGTCTCGAAGCCGGGTTCCGGCCGGAACCGCCCGCCCTCCAGGCGGAAAAGCCCCGTGTTGGTGCCCGCGAAGAGCACTCCCCCGTCGTTCTCGAAAAGGACGTTGACCGCCTGCCGCTGGTGGAGGGAGGTCGACGTCAACCGCATGGGGACGGGGAAGGCCTGGGCCGACAGCGAGCGGAGACGGTAGACCGCGTGCCGCCCCACCGCCCACAGGGTGCCCGTCGCGTCCTCGAAAAAGGACGTGACGGGCTTGTCCCGGAGCTGCACCGTGGCGGGCGTGTCGAAAAAACGCCCCGCGGCGTAACAGCAGGCGCCGCCGTCGTTGCCGACCCACAAGGTCCCCTTGCGGTCCTCGTACAGGCCCTGGATGCTGTTGCGGCTCAGGGCGGGCGTGTTGGCCCGGTTGAAGAGCCTGAACTCGATCCCGTCGAAGCGGACCAGCCCGCTCTCGGTGCCGATCCAGAGGAAGCCGTCCCGGGTCTGCAGGATCCGGTGCACGGTGTTCTGGGGCAGGCCGTTCTCGCTGGTCCAGGTCTCCAGGATGTACTGGGTGACCGCCCGGTGGGGGTCGAGGGCGAGGAGGGCGCAGGGCCCCGCCAGGGTCGACAACAGGCAGAGTACGGCCATCCTCAACATATTCAGGGTGCAAGGCGGGCGCCCCGGCTTTTTCATGTGTCTCCCCGACAGGGTCGCTTTCGGGCCGGCGGACGACGTACGATGGAGCCAAACACCGCCTTACAATACCCGACGGGAAGGGGCAATTCAAGAGAAAAGCCCGGCGGGAGTCGGTCCTCGCCCGCCTCCCCGCCCTCAACCACGCCCGCGCCGCCGCCCACGGACAAAGACCTTCGACGGACGCGTAAAAAATTAACAGAGCGCCGTCATCCCTGCCGGCAACCCCTTTGGGTTCAATGGACAAATTCCGGCAGGATGCCGGCGTCCCCGCTCTCAACCGCCCGCTGCGCAAGCCCCGGAAACATATATCCGCAACAGGAAGATAACATGAGAACGATTTATCCTTGACAGAAGGACAAATAATAGGTATTTTATCTTCAGGTAAAGGATAAATGCGCAACATCGTCCGACAAAAGATCATCGATTTCCAGGAGGCGCCTTTCCCGGGGATCACCCGACGGGACGTCCATCTCCCGGTCGTCCCGGGCAAGGCGATCGCGGTCATCGGAATGCGGCGCACGGGAAAGACCTGCTTTCTCTGGCAAGTCATCGCCGATCGCGCCCGGCAGGGCGCCGGCCGGGAGCGGACACTCCTCTTCAACTTCGAGGACGACCGCCTGGCGGGGATGACGGCCGACGATCTCCACTGGGTGGCGGATGAATTCTTCCGGTTGTATCCCGAGGGAAGGGACCGGGACCGGACCCTCTTCTGTCTCGACGAGGTCCAGGCGGTGCCGGGCTGGGAGACCTTCGTCCGTCGGCTCCTGGACACCGAGAACATCGAACTGTTCCTCTCCGGCTCCTCGGCGCGCCTCCTCAGTCGCGAGGTGGCGACGAGCATGCGGGGGCGGTCCATGGAGGCCCTCGTTCACCCCTTCAGCTTCCGCGAGTACCTGCGCCATCACGGGAAAGAGCCCGAGGCCGGGACGGAACGTCTGTCCAAGGCCGTGCTGTCGTCGCTGAACCACAAGCTTCCGGCCTATCTCGCTTCGGGAGGGTTCCCCGAAGCGCAGGGCCTGACGGGGCGGGACCGTTTCGAGCTCCTCCGGGGGTACGTGGACGTGGCCCTGTTCCGGGACGTGGTGGAGCGCCACGCCGTTTCACAACCCACCGCGCTTCGCTGGTTGACGCGGCAACTCCTGGGCAACGCCGCGGGACTTTTCAGCATCAACAAGTACGCCAACGACATGCGTTCGCAGGGCATCTCCGTTGGGAAAGACACGCTGCACGCGTTTTTAGCCCATTTGGAGGACGCCTTCCTGGTCCGGACGATCGGCATCGCCTCCACGTCCGAACGCCAGCGCAGGGTGAACCCGCGCAAGGTGTATCCCATCGACCCGGGGCTCATCCCTGTTTTCGACCGGTCCGGACGCGCGAACATCGGGCACGCCCTCGAGACGGCCGTACTGTTGTCGCTCGATCGACGAGGCGCCGAACTGGCGTACGCCAAATCGCCCGAAGGGTACGAAGTCGATTTCCTGGCCCGGTTTCCCGACGGACGCCAGGAACTGATCCAGGTCTGCGCCGACCCGGACGACCCCGGGACGGTTGACAGAGAGCTGCGGGCCCTTTCGGCCGGTGCGCGGGAATTGCCCGCTGCCGGTCTCCGCCTCGTGACCCTCTTTCCCGAAGCGGTGAAGGAGACCCCGGCCGGGGTGAAGGTCCATTCCGCCGTCGACTGGCTCCTGTCGGAATGACGGGAACCGGGGCGTCGGGTGTCGGGGTCGCCTTCGTTGGTTTTCTCTGGCCAACAGGCAGCGGATTCAGGTACAACAGGCCGCGAGTCCCGGAGAAGCCGGGACCCGGCGGAGGAACCCATGCACTGCCCGATCTGCCGGTCGGAGATGGAGCGGCGGGAGATGGCGCCCTGCTTCGTCTGCGGCCATGCGCCGCGCGAGCTGGACGAGTTCCGCCAGGGTGCGCACACCTACGCCGAGTACGAGGTTTTCCCCGGCGAGCGGATGGTGCTCTGCGACTTCTGTGACGCCGACTTTGGCTCTTTCTTCCCGGATTACTGGGGATTTCCGCCCTCCCGGGAGATGGATCTCACCGAGGAGCAGCTGATCGGGCCAGCCGAAAATCCCACCCTCGCGCTCGACTGGTTCTGCCCGGTCTGTCGTTACCGCCTGAAGTTCCTGGCCGTTCGAAAACGAGTGCTGCAACGGAACGGGGTCCCGGGCGAAGCGCCTGCCCCGCCGCCTCTCTCGCCCCCGGCCCCCCCCCTGCCCGGGCTCGCACCGCCGCCGGCGGGCGGCATCCCCGAACCGCCCTCCGGCGGGACGGCCGCTCAATCCCGGCCGGTCCGAGCGGGCCGGCGGCGGCGTTCCCGGATGCTTGCCGACCCCACCGTTCAATTGCTCGGGGTTCTGATCCTCGCGCCGCTCTGCGCAATTTTCGGCATGTCCCTGAGCAGCGGCGCCCGTGGGAAAACCCCCGCCCTCCTGGGGTGGCTGGCCACCTTCGTGCTGTGGTCCCTGGCCGCCTGGCGCAGCGTCCGGCACCAGTGGCAGGCCCTTCCCCGCCTTCCCGGCCGTCGCGTTCCGGTCCTCCCGCACTCCCTCACCCGCTTGCGGCTCCTCACCGGCGTCACCTTCTTCGCCCTGATCTCCACGCTGTGCACCCTCGTCCTCCTCGCCGTGCTCGTGACGAAGGCGTTCCGTGCTTAGACCCCGGGCGCTTCGGGGTCGAAAAACCGCCGCTGGATCGCCTCCACCTCGGGGAGGCACGAGCAGAGGGCTTCCACGCAGTCCGTGTCCAGGCGGTTCGGGGTGGCCCGCTGTCTGGGGGGACCGGACCGCGCCGCTCCGGCAGCCTGCGCGGCGCGTTCAAAGCGGCGCTCCGGCAGCCTGCGCGCCGCACTCCGCAGAGGAAAAAAGGGTTCACGTCGCGTTCTTCGGGAAAGAGGGGGAGGGAATATGAGCGGCTCAGTAAAAAACCGTTGCTTTCAAGGTGCCGAGCGGGTAGAATCCGGCGTTCTTGGGCCGATGGTTCTTTCGATTTTTCCCGGAGAGGTGTCCGAGCGGTTTAAGGAGCACGCTTGGAAAGCGTGTGTAGGGGCAACTCTACCGCGGGTTCGAATCCCGCCCTCTCCGCCACCCCGGGCCGGCGCCGCGTGCGCCGGCCCCGTTTTTTAGGGGGCCTCGAAGAGGGCGGCCGTGAAAAAAGTCTGTTTACACCCGCGAATCTTCGCGAATCGGAATATCACAAGTCCTTTCATTTAGTTGTATTCGTTATTCGCGTCAATTGGCGTTTTTCGCGGGAAATATCCAGTTGGCGACTGATTGCGGGAGCATCAAACGTGAGCAGCACCTGGAACCGTATCGCCCGCAAAACCGGCCTGCGCTTCCTGTCGAAAGCGGACCTCCGCCTCCTGGACACCCTCCGGTCCGAACTGATCCCCCCCGGGTTCCGGGAGGAGGACGGCCTGGCCCCCCGGTACCGGTCGGGCGACGAGGGCCTCCTCCTCGACGCGGAGAAGATGGCGGCCTTTCTCGGCCCGCTCGGGGACGACGACTGCCGCCGCCTCTTCGCGCGGCTGCGGGGCGACCCCGGCATCAACCCCGGCTTCCGGGGGGTCGACTACGCCGCCCGCGGCCTGATTCACAACGGGTTCTACCCCACCCCCGACGCCGAGCTCTACGCTGCCATGATCCGGTGGTTCCGGCCGACGGCCGTCACCGAGGTGGGGTCGGGCTACAGCACCGCCGTCGCCCGGGCGGCCGTTGACCACCTGGGGCTCCCGTCGAAGATCCGGGTCATCGACCCCGCCCCCCGTCGCGCCGTCGAAAACCTCGCCCACGCCGTCGAGTACCGGCGGGTGGAGGACAGCTCGCTCCTGGCCGACCTCCCTGGCCCGGGGACCCTGCTGTTCATCGACTCCAGCCACGTCTGCCGCCGGGGCGGGGACCTGCCTTTCCTCTACTGCCGGGTCCTCCCGTCCCTTCCCCCCGGCGTGCTGGTGCACGTTCACGACGTGTTCATCCCCTTCGACTACCCCGACGTCTACGTGCGGATGTTCTACACCGAGCAGTACCTCCTCCACGCCTTCCTGGCCGGCAACCCGCGGTGCGAGGTGGTCTTCGCCACCCACTTCATGTCGCGCACCCGCGCGGCCGCCATGCAGGCGGTCTTCGGGGAGGCCGTCGGGAGGGAGCCGATCTTCAACGGGGCTTCTTTCTGGTTTCAGACGCGTTAATCAACGATGACGCGGTCGCAAAAAGTCGGGAAACGAAGAGGAAAGTGTATGTAAAGCCTTATCTTTCTTTGTGTTCTCTGCGTTCTTTGCGGCTGGGTGGAGTCGAACGCTTGAGCGTCGGGGGAAAGGGTTTGCCGGCCGGGCATGACCCCGGGGGCGGAGATTCCCCCGCTCCCGCAGCCGCCGGTTTCGACCCGGGTCAGGCCGGCGGCTTGCCGAAGACCCAGGCGGCCCACTCCCCCTCCTGGGCGCGCTCCCGCAACACCCAGCCAAGCTCCATGACGGGCGGCAGGAAACCGGGCTCCTCGGAAGCCAGCACCCCGGTGAGCAGGATCCGCCCGCCCGGCTTCAGGAGGGTGTCCAGCTGCTTCCGGTTGGCCAGGATCACCCCGGAGAGGATGTTGGCGAAAACCCAGTCGAAGGGGGGCGCCGAGAAGTGCTCCAGGTCGCAGAGCCGGATGTCGGCGGGGACCTCCACCCCGTTCAGGGCGAGGTTCTTCCGGCTGACCTCCACGCTGGGCTCCTCGATGTCGATGCCGGCGAAGAAGTACTCGCCCGGCCGGCCCGCCCGCCCATCGGCCCGGAGCTTTTCCAGCCACCGGGCGGCGGCGATGAGCAGGATCCCGCTCCCGCAGCCGGCGTCCAGCACGCGCCGGAAGCCGCCGTCGAAGTGCTTTTCCAGGAGGGTGAGGCAGAGGCGGGTGGTCTCGTGCGAGCCCGTGCCGAACGCCTCCCCCGGATCGACCTGGATGGGGAGGCGCCCCCGGAGGTCGTCCGGCCGGTTCCACGAGGCGTGAATCAGGAAGTGCTCCCCCGCGGGGATGGGCACGAAGTTGTGCCGGGTCTCGGCCACCCAGTCGTGACGGGGCACCCGGGACCACCGGGGTGAGAAGGAGGCGCCGGGGATGTACGCCGACAGTCGGGAAACCGCTTCGGCCACCAGCGGTTGGGGTTCGAGGGCGGCGTCGAACCAGGCCTGCAGGACCGTGCCGCCGCTCGGCCCCGCCAGGGGTTGGACCCCCCGGGTGCCCAGGTCGAGGAACACGCAGGACGCGAGGTCCTCGGCGTCGGCCGGGACGGTGACTTCCAACAGCAGGTCTTCCGCGGGCAGGTCCGCCATGCCGTCCCCCCGCCCCTCAGTTGCCTTTCCGGGGCCGCTGGACGCTGTCCCGGATCCGGCCGAGGAACTGCTTCTGGCTCGACTGCATCTCCTTGTCCGAGACTGCGGCGAAATCCTCGAGTATCTTCCGCTGTTCCCGCGAGAGCTTTCGTGGGACGTCCACCTTGACCCGGACGTAGAGATCGCCCCGGCGGCCACCGCCGATCTCGGGCATCCCCCGCCCTTTCAAAGTGATGACCGCGTCGGGCTGGGTGCCGGCGGGGACTTTCAGCCGCTCGTCCCCGTAGAGGGTGGGGACCGTCAGGTCGGTGCCGAGGGCCGCCTGGGCCAGAGAGACGGGCATCTCCAGCAGGAGGTCGGACCCTTCGCGGTTGAAGAAGGGGTGCTCCTCCACGTAGACGAGAATGTAGAGGTCGCCGGGGGGGCCCCCGTGCACCCCGGCCTCACCCTGGCCCTGGAGCCGGAGGCGGGTGTCGGTGGAGATCCCGGGGGGAATCTTCGCCTCGATGGTCTTCTCCTTCCGGACACGGGTCTTGCCGTGGCACTCGGGACAGGGGTTGCGGATGATCTTGCCCGCCCCGTTGCAGTGGGAACAGGTGCGCGCGATGGTGAAGAAACCCTGCTGGTAGCGGACCTGGCCGCCGCCGTTGCAGGTGGGGCAGGTGACCGGCCCCGTCCCCTTGGCGGCCCCCGAGCCGCCGCACTCCGCGCAGGTCTCCATCACCGGGATTCGCAGCTTGGTTTCGGTGCCGAAGGCGCTGTCGAGGAAGGAGATCTTGATCTCGTACTGGAGGTCGTTCCCGCGCTGGGCCCGGGTGCGGCCGCGGGACGAACCGCGGCCGAAGAGGTCGCCGAAGCCGAAGACGCTCTCGAAGATGTCCGAGAAGTCGCCGAAGACGGACGGGTCGAAATTGCCGTTGAACCCCCCGCCCGAGACGCCGGCGTGGCCGAAACGGTCGTACTGGGCCCGCTTGTCGGGATTCCCCAGGATACTGTAGGCCTCGGCGGCTTCCTTGAACTTCTCCTCGGCCTCCTTGTTCCCCGGGTTCTTGTCCGGGTGGTACTGGAGGGCCATCTGTCGGTAAGCTTTCTTGATCTCGTCCGCCGAGGCGCCTTTCGACACCCCGAGGACCTCGTAGTAGTCTCGCTTGCTCAACCTTCGCCTCCTGCGGGGCTCACGTCCCCCGGGACTTGCCGCCGGGGTGACGGCACCCCGCGCGCAAACGGTGGATTTTCCTCTCGGGACCGGGTGAAGTCAAGCCTTTCGTGATGCCTTGCCCCGAGAGAGCGGGGAGACAAACGACGGATGAATGCATCCGTGTCCATCCGTGTCCATCCGTGGTTAAAGGTGGAGTTCCACCACGTCGCCGTCTTCCAGGACGTAGTCCCGGTTGACGCGCTGGCCCTCGTACTTGTGGGTCCCCCAGATGCGGGCGAAGGAGAGCTTCTCCGAAAAATCCTTGTGGACCATGGCGCAAAGGTCCATCAGGTCGCTCCCCCGCCGAAGGGCGTAGGGCTTTTCCTTCACGAAGGGCTTCCCGGGGATCTTCGTGTAGACCCGGACGATGTTCAGCTCCCGGACGATGGCCGCCCGGAGTTCCCCCACGCCGTCTCCGCCTTCGGCGGACACCGCAAGGACGGGGTACCGGTCCCCGAAGAACTCGCCCACCACCTGGGCGCTCTCGGGGCCGGCCAGGTCGATCTTGTTGACCACCAGGAGGGCCCTCACCACGATGCCGCCCCGGGGGAGTTCCCCATCGCACCGGCTCAACCAGACCTTGTGCTCCCGGAGGATCGTCTCCACTTCCTCGATCTCCTCCAGGACGCCGGGGCTGGACGGGTCGGCCACCAGGAGGGCCAGGTCGCCGGTCCGGATGACGGCGGGGACCCAGTTCTCCATGAATTCCCGACTGACGGCCGGCAGGTCGAGCACCTGGACCTGGATGTCCTCCCACGGCGCCATCCCCTGCTCGGGCAAGCGGGTGGTGAAGGCGTAGGGCGCCACCTCGGGCTCCGCCGAACTCAGGGCCCGCAGCAGGGCGCTCTTTCCCGCGTTGGGCGGGCCGACCAGCACCACGCGCCCCGCCCCCTCCCGGGGGATCGCGGTGGGGTCGTGCCGCTGGGGCCCCTTGGCGCTCTCCTGGTCCTTCTTGAGCTGGGAGAGCTTCTTCTTGATCTCCGCCTGGAGTTTCTCCGTCCCCTTGTGCTTGGGCAGGAGGGCGTACATCTCCTCGAGGGCCGCCCGTTTTTCCTCGGCGGTGGCGGCCCGCTTGTACTGTTCCTCGGCGTCCAGGTACTGGGGGGTCAGGTTGGCGGGCATGCATCGCTCCCGAAAAGATTGACGGATGGAAATATAGCCTAAACCGTCGATCAAGACAACGAGAATGGTGCCAGATGCTACCTAAATCCTACTCTATCAACAAGACATAGCGAGCAAAAACACATCTCTTTTCTTTTCAGTGAGACATAGCTACGATCATTTCGCCTGGCGCCTTGACAGGTGAAGATACACCCATTCCGGGCGCCGCTGGATAGGATCGGTGTGAAAGGCCTCACGCAAAGGCGCAGGCCGGCTGATTCCACTCGTGCGCGGCCCGGAGCGCCGCGCTGCGTCCCCTGTACCATCGCCCTCCGGGCGATGGACGATCTCGCCGCGGCGGGACCGTGCGCGGGACGGAGCCCCGCGCTACGTCACCGTCGCAGGCCGGAGGGCCGCACTACTGGAGGGTCTTGCGGAAGCGGAGCACAGCGGCGCCCAGGGTGGCGAAACCCATCCCGGCCAGGACGGCGATGTAAGGCCAGAGGAGGTCCGCACCGACCCCCTTCAGGAAGATGAAACGCACGATCACCAGGTAGTAGCGCATGGGGTTGGCGTAGGTGATCCACTGGACGGCCTCCGGCATGTTGGCGATGGGGAACATGAAACCACTCAACATGATGGCGGGCAGGAAGAAGAAGAAGGTGCTCATGAGGGCCTGCTGCTGGGTCCCGCTGATGGTGGAGATGAAGAGGCCGATCCCCAGGGTGGAGAGGAGGTAGATCACCGTGGCCCCGGCGAGGAGGAGAAGATTTCCGCGGATCGGGACGCCGAACCACGCGACGCCCACGACGGTCACCAGGATGATGTCCACGAAACCGATGACGGCGAAGGGGACCGTCTTTCCGATGATGATCTCCTTGGGCCGGATAGGGGTCACCATGAGCTGTTCCATGGTCCCCGCCTCCTTCTCCCGGACCACGGCCAGGCTGGTGAGGATCAGGGTCACCAGGGTGATCATGAGGGCGATCACGCCGGGGATGAAGAAGTTGCGGCTGTCCAGGTTCTCGTTGAAGAAAGCCCGCGCGCGTAACTCCACCCCGCCGGCGGGCGCTTCGCCGGTCAGGCGGCGGATGCGGAGTTTCAGTTGCTCGGAGTTGTAGACGCCGAGAATCCCGATGGCGTACTGCTGGATGATGCCCGAGGTGTTGGAGTCCGACCCGTCGAGCAGGAACTGGACTTCCGCCGTGCGTCCGCCCTCCAGTTCGGCGCCGAACCCGCGGGGGATGTCCAGCGTGGCCTGGACCCAGCCGTGGTCCATGGCGTGCTGGATGTCCCGCTCGTCGGCGGCATCGAAGACCCGGTCGAAGTAGCCCGAACCGGTGAATCGCGTGACGAGGGCTCGACTGGCGGCGGTCCCGTCGGCGTCCCGCACCGCCAGGGCGATGTGGGTCACGTCCGTGTTCACGGCGTAGCTGAAGACCAGGAGCTGGACGATGGGGAGGACGAAGATGACGCCTCGCGTGCGCGGGTCCCGAAGGACCTGGATGAACTCCTTGCGGATCATGTGCCGGATGCGCTCCCACACGGGTCACCTCACGCGATGCGCTTGCGGAAGCGCAGGATGCAAAGCAGGACCATGGCCGTCGCGAACACGAGGAGCAAAACCACCTCGCCCCCCATCTCCTCGAGTCCGAGCCCCTTCAGATAGATCCCCTTGATCACCGACATGAAATAACGGGCAGGGAAGAGGTAGGTGAGGTACTGGACGAACGCCGGCATGTTCTTGATGGCGAAGACGAGGCCCGACAGCAGGATGGCGGGAAGGTACGTCACCATCATGGAGAGCTGGCTGGCCAGGAGCTGGGACTTCAGGAGGATGCTGATGAGCATCCCCATGGCCAGGGCCCCCACGAGGAAGACGAAGGCCAGGGCCAGGAGGAGGAGGGCGTTCCCCCGCATGGTGACCTCGAAAACATAGCGCGTGGCGAGCATGGCGATCCCCACGTCCGCCAGGCCGATGATCACGTAAGGGAGGAGTTTCCCCATCACGAGTTCCGCTCCCGTGACGGGCGTCGAGACCAGTTGTTCCATCGTCCCGTTCTCCCATTCCCGGGCGAAGGTGAGGGAGGTGAGCAGGGAGGCCAGCACCACCATGATGACGGCGATCTGCCCGGGAATAATCAGGTTTCGCGATTCCAGGTCAGGGTTGTACCAGACCCGGGGGCGCGGCTCCAGGGGGGGGCGCGGCGGCTGGGGGGCCTTGCGGCGGGCCTCCTTCACCATGACGCTTTCCGACTGGGACGACACGACGGACTCCGCGTAGCCCAGGGCCAGCGACCCGGTGTTGGCATCGCTCCCGTCCAGGAGGAACTGGACCGTGGCGCTCCGCCGGTTCACGAGGTTCCGGGCGTAATCCCGGGGGATGATCAGGGCGCACAGGGCCTGGCCCGTGTCCAGGTCGTGCTCGATCTCCTTGTAGCGGTCCACCTGCTTCGTCAGGGTGAAATAGCGCGACCCCGCGAAGCGGGCCACGAGTTCCCGGCTCGCGGCCGTGTGGGATTGGTCCCACACGACGATGGGGACGTGGTCCACGTCCAGGGTGAGCGCAAACCCGAAGAGAATCAGAAGGAGCATGGGGATCAGGAAGGCGAAACCCAGACTCCGGGGGTCGCGGAGCACGTGGAGAGCTTCCTTGCGGGCCACGGCGACCAGGCGGCGGAGGTTCACGATCTCACCTCCCCCAGCGGGCGTTCCCGCCGGTCCCGGCTCTCGATGAGGGATACGAAGACATCCTCCATGGAGGGGATGATGCGCCGGACGCACTTGGTCTCCAGGCCGGCGGTCGACAGCACCGCCGGGATGGACGCGAGCGCCTCCTCCACGTCGGAGGCCACCGCGTGCAGCCCGCGGCCGAAGAGGGCCGCCTCCCGCACCCCCGGCGCGCGCTCCACGAGGTCCAGCGCGTCCTGGGGCCGGTCGCACTCCACTTCCACCACGGCGTCGGACATGATGTCGGTTTTGAGGCCCCCCGGCGTGCCCAGGGCGATGATCTCGCCCCGGTAGATCAGGGCGACCCGGTCGCAGTACTCCGCCTCGTCCATGTAGTGCGTGGTGACGAAGACGGTGACGCCCTGCAGGGCCAGTTCGTGGATGAGGTCCCAGAACTTCCGGCGGCTGTTGGGGTCCACGCCCGAGGTGGGCTCGTCGAGGAAGAGGATGGGCGGCTCGTGCATCACGGCGCACCCCAGGGCCAGGCGCTGCTTCCACCCCCCGGACAGGGTGTAGGTCCGCCGGTTCCGGTGCTCCAGGAGATCGGACATGGCGAGCGCCCACTCCTTCCGCTCCCGCCGTTTGCTGCGCGGGATCCGGTAGATCCCGGCGAAGAAGTCGAGGTTCTCCTCCACGGTGAGGTCGTCGTAGAGGGAGAACTTCTGGCTCATGTACCCGATGCGGGTCTTGATGCGCTCGGTTTCCGTGCGGATGTCGAACCCGGCCACACACCCCTCGCCGGCGGAGGGGACCAGGAGGCCGCAGAGCATCCGGATGGTGGTGGACTTCCCGGCGCCGTTGGGCCCGAGAAAGCCGAAGATCTCCCCCGCGGGGACCTCCAGGTCGATCCGGTTGACGGCGACGAAATCGCCGAAACGCTTCTCGAGGCCGCGGACCGAGACGGCGATGGCAGCCGGGTTCATTTGGGCCTCCCGTCGGCCTCTCCGGGTGCCGGGGCGCCGGTGGAAAGGCCCTCCCGCGCGAGGACCGAGACGAAAACGTCCTCGAGGGAGGGGGCTACCGCGGTGATCTCGACATTGCCCGGCCGGGCGCCCAGGGCCCGTCGGATGGCACGCTCGCCCTCCGCGGCGTCGTCGGCCGTCACGTGCAGCCGGTCACCGAAGACGTTGACGCTGCCGGGCGGAAGGGCCGCGCGAAGCGATTCCGCCGCCTGCCGGGGCGCGTCCAGGCGCACTTCCAGGATGGAACCCCGCACCAGGCCCTTCACCTCGTCCGGCGAACCGTGACCCACCCGGCGTCCCTTGTGGAGCAGTACCAGGCGGGAACAGCGCTCGGCCTCGTCGAGGTAGGCGGTGGAGACGAACACCGTGACCCCCTCCCGGAGGAGCTGGTAGAGAATGCGCCAGAAGTCCCGCCGGGAGACGGGGTCCACGCCGTTGGTGGGCTCGTCCAGGAGGAGCACTTCCGGCGAGTGGATCAGGGAACAGACCAGCGCCAGTTTCTGCTTCATCCCCCCCGAGAGGTTCCCTGCGCGGCGGCGCTTGAAAGGCTCCATCCCGGCCATGGTCAGGAGGCGGTCCGTCCGCTCCCCGCGCCCTTTCCGGGAGACGCCGTAAAGATCGCCGTAGAAGGCGATGTTCTCGGCCACGGTGAGGTCCACGTAGAGCCCGAACCGCTGGGCCATGTAGGCGATCCTCCCCTTGACCCCCTCCGGGTCCCGGACGATGTCGTGGCCCGCCACTTTGGCCGTGCCGGAGGTGGGGCGCAGGATCCCCGCCAGCATGCGCATGGTGGTGGTCTTCCCGGCGCCGTCGGGCCCGACCAGGCCGAACAGCTCCCCCTTCTCCACGGAAAGGTCCAGCCCGTCCACCGCGGTGACATCGCGGAACCGCCGCGTCAGCCCTTCACACCGGATCATCTCACCCACCTTCCAACCGCAGGAAAGCGAAGAAAAAGGAACAAGAGATTAACCACGAAATACACGAAATACACGAACGAATCAGGTGCATGGAATCAATTCTCGGAAAAGACGAAGAAGAGGCATGCGTCTTGTCGACTACTTCGGCCTCTGTAATTCGATAAGGCAAGCCAGCAGGGTGTGAAGGGTTTTCCCGATCAGGTCTCTCAGGTTTTGTGTATTCCGTGAATTTCGTGGTTGAAAATCCGTCCTTCATTTTTTCGGCTCGTCCGTGGTGATTTCCGCGTCCACCGGCATGCCGGGCTTGAGCTCCAGGGCGGGGTTGTCGATGTCCACCTTGATCCGGTAGACCAGCTTCACCCGCTCCTTTTTCGTCTGGACGCTCTTGGGCGTGAACTCGGCCTCGCCCGAGATGAAGACGACCTTCCCGGCGTAGACTTTCCCCGGGTAGCTGTCGCAGGTCACGCGGACCGACTGCCCCAGCTTGACCCGGCCCAGGTCGGTCTCCTCCACGTAGGCACGAACCCACGGGTGGGCGAGGTCGCCCACGGTCACCACGGGCGTCCCGGCGGAAACGAACTCCCCCGGTTCGACATTCTTGGACAGGACCAACCCCGCCATCGGGCTCGAGAGGATGGCGTAGGAGAGTTTCGTCTCCGAGAGGGCCAGGGCCTCCTTCGCCTGCTGCAGCCGTGCGCGGCCCTGCTCGATCTCCTCCACCCGCGGGCCCTTCTTCACCAGGGTGTAGTTGGCCTCCGCCTGCTGGAGGGCCTGCCGGGCCTGCTCCACCTGGTCCTTCCGGTAGCCTTCCTCGGCGATCGCCAGCTTCTCCCGCGCGTCCTTGAGTCTCGCCCGGGCCATCTCGTCCGCCGTCCGGGCAACGTCGAAATCGTTCCGGGAAACCACGTTGCTCTTCTCGTAAAGGTCCTTCATCCGGCTGAAGTCGAGGGCCGCCTTCTCCGCGTCCGCTTCCGCGCTTTTCACGACGGCGCGGGCGGACTCGATCTCCTGGGGGCGGGGGCCGGCGCTCAGGTCGGCGACGGCCGAGCGGGCCTGGGCGGCCGCGGCGGCGGCCTGGGCGATCTCCTCGGGGCGCGAGCCCGCCTCCAGCTCCGCCAGGGCCGCGGCGGCCAGGGCCACGTCGGCCTTCTTGGCCGCCACCTCGCGCTCGATGTCGGCGCTCTCCAGACGGGCGATCAACTGCCCCGCCTTCACGAGTTCGCCCTCGTCCACGGGCCGTTCCAGGACCCGCCCCGCAAGCTTGAAGCCGAGTTCGGCGTCGGTGATCTCGATGTTCCCCGAGACCCGGATCGCCCCCGTGCGGCCCCCGTCGGAAAAGAGCCCGCACCCCGCCGCCGGGAGCAGCAGGAGAGCTGCCCAGGCCCCGATCACATGTCGTTTACTTGGCTTGACTGCCATGATTACCCTCACCTCGCGCAAGAAGTGAAATCAAACTCACATCGTTTAAAGGACAAAAGGACCAAAACGACCAAAGGGACCAAAAGGACGGCAGGCCCCTTGCCGGAACGACCGACACCTCTGCCGGGTAGAACCGCTCCCGTACCCGCGCGAGGCATAGCAGCCTCGGGGATGCCGGCATGTCCGCAACTCCCGCCTTCTTTCATCGCAGATTCGCCTCTCCCATATTCCCATACGTCCTTTGAGTCGTTTAGGTCTTTTAAGTCCTTTAGATCATTTGTCTTTTGTCGTTGCCTGCCTCGCCGCCCGGCGGTTCCAGGGCGGCGGTGAAGACCCGCCACGACTGCTCGGTCTGCCGAACCACGTCAAATTCGCCGCCGCTCAGGTGCCACAGGAACATCGACGGCTGGAAAAGCCCCAGGAACATCACCGCCAGGCTGCCGGCCGGGAGGTCGGCGCGGATTTCCCCCCGGGCCTGCCCCTCCTCGAAGATGGCCCGCAGGGCGTCGAGCAGACCGCTCACCAGGCGGTGGAGCTGGTCCTTCCGCTCGGGGTTCCCGCTGTAGACGTCCTCCGAGAACAGGATCCGGGGGATGGCCTGGAACTCCATCACCAACCCCATGTGCTTCCGGAGAAGGCGCCGGAGGGCCTCCAGGACCGAGGGTGACGCTTTCCTCGCCTCGTGGACGTTGGCGGCAAACCGTGCCTCCACCAGTTCCAGGACGGCCTTGAGGATGTCGTCCTTGCCGCGGAAGTGGCGGTAGATGGCCGAGGGGACCAGCCCCACGAGGCCGGCCAGCCGGTCCAGCGTCAGGGCGCGCATGCCCTGGCTTGCCACGAGCCGCAGCGCCGCCGTGGCGATCTGTTCCTTCCGGACCTCCGTCTTTCGCTTTTCCGCCCGCACGCTTAGCCTTCCTGAAAGTGAACAAACAATCACATTATTGGGCATCCCCTCCGTCCTGTCAAGCAAAATCCCCCTCCGGCTTTCGAAAAACCGGGCCATCGCGACAGGGGCCGGAAGACATGAATCACCTTTCCCGGGAAGGCCTCTCCGATGTATCATGGGGGGAATTCCGAAGGGCGTGCGGCCGGCTTCCATGGCCGGGAGGAGGTCTCGTGAGAATCTTGATGTCGTGGGTGCTTGCGGTTCTGTTGTGTGCGGGGTGCTCCGGTCCCGCCGGGGAGGCGGAGAAGGCTTCGGGGAAACCGGCGGGAGCGGCGCCGGGCGCGCCCGCGGCTTCCGCCCCGGCGGGCGAAAATCGCTTCGGCGTGGCGGTCTACCCCGGGGCGACGTACGACGCCGAGGCTTCAAAGGCCTTCAGCAGGACCTTCGGCGGGGAGTTCCACTGCTACCGCACCGGGGACGGCCTGGGCAAAGTGACCGAGTTCTTCAAGGCGAACACCAGCCTGACCCCGGACGGGATCGGCGACAAGGACGCCCGGTTTTTGCACCGGACCGACCCCTTCGTCCGGGTCATGGTGCGCAGCCCCTGGCAGGACACGTCCGGGGGGAAGCACGACGACACCCTGGTCCAGATCTGCCGCGAGGGCCCGGAGGAGGGGATGTGAGCGTCATCTCGTTGTAATGCAAGAAGGAAGGAGGTGGCCGACATGAGTGTAACTGTGGTTCGAACCGGGCGTTCGGTTCTTGTGTTCATCCTGTTCTCCGGCCTGATGCCCTGTCTCCGGGCGGGGGAAGGTCTCAAGTTCGACCGCCGGATGTCCGATTGCGAAAACCGATGGGTTGTGATGAAACCCGACGCGGGGGAATCGACTTTCCACTTCGGGTTTGTCTATATCGATCCCCAGGCGGGTTTCACCTTCAACTATGAAGGGTGCCTTGCCCTGGGCCCCGAAGGCCGGGTTATCCGGGTCAAAAGCCCTCTCGAGAAAGAGAAAGTATCGTTCAAGCTCCGGCTCGACGCGCAACACAACGGAGTTGTGGCGCTGCTGCCCGACGAGGCGATCGCAACCCTTGGCCTGGAGAAAGTCCCTTCTTGGCTGGACATTTACAAAGACGGTTCCGACCCGGTCACCCACAAGGTACGCTGGGGCTTTCAATACAACCACATGGGGGCCTCCGACCGGGCCCTGGAATACCTGGAGAGCGCCTGGAAGGCAAAGCCTGACGCCAAGGGGCTGGCCTTTGAGTTGGCGTTCGCCTACAACGCCACCAAGAGGTACGACCAGGCCCTCGGCGTTCTCCAGGCTGCCGGCAAGCAGGTTGAGAACGACCTTCTCCTCCAGAAGGAACTGGCGTACGCCTACATGTGCAGCGGCCGGCACGCGGAAGCGGTCAAGGTGTACCAGCGCTGCCTGACCGCTCTGGACACCAATGACGACGAGGTCCGGACCGAACTGGCCATGAACATCTCCCAACTTTACGGGGCGATGGGGGATGAGGAGCAACGGAAGCAGTGGTGGGAAAAGGCGCGTTCCTGGGTCCCCAAGGATTCACCCCTGGCGAAATATTTCAAGGAAAAGCAATAAGGCCGACGTCCCGGGCACGGTCTCCCGCGGATGATTTCATGCTCCCGGCAGAGCACTTCGTGGTAGAAAGAGATTGTCCGCGGACATGCCCCTGTCGCCGCGGAGACCGATTTTCCCGGATGAGGAGTTTCCATGAAGACCAAGCGGCTGTTTGTTGGCATTGTTCTTCTGTGTGCCGGTCTGTCGGCCCCGGCGGCGGCCGGGGAGACGGCGCCCGACGACCCTGCCGGCGTGGAAGCGGTCCTCAAGACGGACTACGGCGACCTCGTCGTGCGCTTTCACGCCGCGGAGGCGCCGGCGCACGCGGCCCACTTCCTGAAGCTGGCCCGGGAGGGCTCCTACGACGGCACCACCTTCTTCCGGCTCTACAAGAACGGGGTCATCATGGGCGGCGACCCGAACACCAAGGACCCGGCGAAGGCCGAGACCTACGGGGAAGGGGGCTTCGGGGACCTCAAGGCCGAAATCGGCGCGCTCCGGTGCATCCGCGGGTCGGTGGTGGCCATGACCCTACCCGACCAGCCCGACACCGGCGGCAGCCAGTTCTTCATCTGCCTGGGCCCCCAGCCCCAGATGGACGGCAAGTACACCGTCTTCGGCCAGGTGGCGGCGGGGATGCGCGTCGCGGACCGGATCGGCGCCGCCCCGGTGGACGAGCGCAAGCGGGCCACGGAGCGGATCGTCCTTCGGAAGATCGAGGTCCGGCCCGTCAGCCGGCCGGCCTTCGCGAAAGCCGCCGTGGAGGAGATGAAGTCCTGGCACGCCGTGGTGGAGACCTCCCTGGGCGATTTCGAGATCGCGTTCTGGCCCGACAAGGCCCCCGAGCACGTGCGGGCCCTCCTCAGCTACATGAAGGCGGGGCTTTACGACGGGTGCGACTTCCACCGGGTCGTGCCGGGCTTCTGCGTCCAGGGCGGGCTGCTGCCCCGGCGCTCCACCCCGCCCGACGAGATCGCCGAGAGCTGGGTCCACCCGCTCAAGCGGGAGTTCAACGACACCGTTCACGAAAAGGGGATCGTCTCCATGGCCCGCACGCCGGACCCCGACAGCGCCCTGACCTCCTTCTTCGTCTGCCTGGGCCCTCAGCCGCACCTGGACGGCCAGTACACCGCCTTCGGCAGGGTGGTGTCCGGCATGGAGACAGTGGAGAAGATCGCCGCCGTGGCGTGCGAAGGCTCCGAGCCCAAAACCCGCGTCGAGATCAAGTCCATCAAGCTGAAGAAAGTCCCCGAAGACGGCAAATAATTGATGACCTCGTAAAAAGTCCTGGTTGTGATCTCACAGAGGCACGGAGAAGAATCATAAGGATTGTTGATTCTATTAAATACGATTTGCATTTCTCTGTGCCTCCGTGCCTCTGTGAGAGAAAAGGGCTTTTTGCGAGGGTATCAAATGTCAGGGACATTGGGCTGAAGCCGCCGCCACTTCGGGGGCAGCGCGTCAAAAGTGCTTGGCGGCCCGGCGGCTTTGTGGTGAAATAGGCCGCACGTCTGCGCTTCCTTTCGAGGCACACGGAGGTCATTCATGAAGTTCATACGAGTGCGGTGGATACTGGCGCTTTCCATCCTTTTCCTTGCCCTCGCGCCGCTGGCGGCGCAGGAGGCCGCGCCCGCCGCGAAGCCGCGCCCCGCCGCACGGCCCGCGGTGACGGTCCTAACCGCCGCCCACGTGGTAACCCTGGACGGCCAGTGCCGGATCTTCGAGCCCGGCGCCGTGGTGGTGAAGGGCGACACCCTCATCGAGGTCGGCCCCGCGGCCGAGGTCCTCCGGCGGTACCCGCGGAACCGCCCGGTCCGCCTCGGGGAGCGCTGGGTCCTGCCGGGCCTGGTCAACGCCCACACCCACCTCGCCATGAACCCCATGCGGGGCATGGGCGACGACCTGGAGTTGATGGACTGGCTCCAGAAGTACATCTTCCCCCTGGAAGCGGCGGTGGTGAACCCCGAGTACGTCTACGAGGCCACCCTCACGGCCTGCGCCGAGAACATCCGGCGCGGGGTGACCACGGTGGTGGACATGTACTACTTCGAGGACGACGTGGCCCGGGCCGTCAAGGAAGCGGGCCTGCGCGGCTGGCTCGGCGAGACCATCCTGGACTTCCCGGCCCCCGACCACAAGACCCCCGAGGAGGCCCTGGCCTACACCGAGCGCTGCCTGGCCAAGTGGAAGGACGACCCCATGGTGAGGGTGATCCCGGCCCCCCACTCCCTCTACACCTGCTCGGGCAAGCACGTCCAGGCCGCGAAGGCGCTGGCGGACAAGTACGGCGTCCTCATGACGATGCACCTTTCGGAGAGCGAGGGGGAGGTCAAGACCGTCAGGGAGAAGTACGACAAGTCGCCGGTGAAGGCCGCCGAGGAGCTGGGGGTCCTGGGGCCCACCGTCCTGGCGGCCCACTGCGTCAAGCTGTCCGACAAGGACCTGGACATCCTGGCCCGCACCAACACCGCCGTGGCCCACAACCCCGACAGCAACCTCAAGCTGGCCTCCGGGATCGCCCGGGTCCCCGCCATGCTGGAGCACAGGATCCGCGTGTCCCTCGGCACCGACAGCTCCGTCAGCAACAACCGCCAGGACCTCTTCCACGCCATGGACCTGGCGGCCAAGATGCACAAGGCCGAACGGAACGACGCCACCGTGCTCAAGGCCTTCGAGGTGGTGCGCATGGCCACCCTGGGCGGGGCCGAGGCCATCGGCGCCGCGGACCGGATCGGCTCCCTCGAGGCCGGGAAAAAGGCGGACCTGATCGTCGTGGACCTGAGCCGCCCGGAGTATGCGCCCGTCTACAACGTGTTCTCGCACCTGGTGTACGTGGCCCACGGCGAGGCAGTGGAGTCGGTCATGGCGGGGGGAAAGTGGCTCATGCGCGACCACCGGCTCCTGACGCTCCCCGAGGAGCGGATTCGGGCTCTCAACGAAAAGTGGCGGGGCATCCTCGCCCGGAAGTTATCTTCACGCTGAAGGGAGACAGGACATGTCGCAGAAAAGCATCGACCTGGTGGGACAGATCAAGACCCTCATCAACGAGGAGGACCTCCTGGCCTACTACGATTTCCACTTCCTTCTGCCGGGCGGCCGGGACATCACGGGCCTCTGCAAGATCTCCGCCCAGGAGCGGCGGGGGATGCGCCTGGAGGGCCTGACGATCCTCTTCATCCTGGACCTGCCGGACAAGAACGCCCAGCGCGAGGTGGACGACCACTTCATCCACGCGCCCTGGGAAAGCCTGGTGGACCGCCTCCCCGGCCTGAAGGTGGCGGTGCCCATGCCCCTGATGGTGCTTTCGCCCACGGGGGTGATCAAGCAGATCGACCTGGCCGTCCACCTGGACTACTACACCGAGGCCTACGTCACCGACAAGCTCTTCCCCCTCGTCAACAGGGTGGCGGGCCTCACCCCAGGCGAACTGACCTTCTGGAAGGAGACCGGCCCGGGCGGGAGCGCGCCCGTTCCGGAGCCGCCCACCCACGAGGGGGGGTCCCTGGTGCACTGGCTCAAGGGCCTCTTCGGCCGGCGGGGTGATTGAGCCTCCACCGCCCCTGCTGGGCGGACGTCGATCAAGTTTCGGTTGCCAGCCCCTCGAAACGCTGGTAAAATACCCGGTTGTTTTCGGGAACGGTCAGGTCCGGCGGGGGCTCGCCCCGGCCCGGCCGAAGGGTTTCCCCATCCTGTGACGAACCTGGAGAATCGGATGTTCAAGATGGACGAGGACACGGCATCGCGGGACATTTTCAAGCGGTGCTTCGAGTACACCCGGCCGGACGAGTTCCAGGCCATGGGCCTGTACCCCTACTTCACGCCCTTCGAAGCTGTGGAGGGGGACAACAGTCCGGTGGTGAAGCTCCGCGGCCGCGACGTCCTGATGTTCGGCTCCAACAACTACCTGGGGCTCACCACCCACCCCAGGGTCAAGGAGGCGGCCAAAGCGGCCATCGACCGTTACGGGTCCGGCTGCAGCGGTTCCCGCATGCTCAACGGGACCCTGAACATCCACCTGGAGCTGGAGGAGGAGCTGGCGGACTTCACCGGCAAGGAAGCGGCACTGCTCTACAGCACCGGCTTCATGACCAACGGCTGCCTCTCCACCCTGGTGGGTCGCGACGAGTACGCCCTCCTGGACAAGAGCGTGCACGCCAGCATCGTCTACGGCACCATGGCGGCGCACAGCAAGAGCTACAAGCGCTTCAAGCACAACGACGTCGAGGACCTGGAGTCCATCCTCTCCGCCCTGGACCCCTGCAAGGGGAAGCTGGTGGTGGTGGACGGCGTGTTCAGCATGGAGGGGGACCTGGCGCCCGTGCCCGCCCTGGCGGACCTCTGCCGGCGCCACGGCGCGCGGCTCTACGTGGACGAGGCGCACGGGGTCGGCGTCCTGGGGCCCCGGGGCATCGGGGCGGCCGAACACCTGGGCGCCCAGGGCGAGGTGGACGTCTACATGGCCACCTTCAGCAAGTCCTTCGCGTCCACCGGAGGGTTCATCGCCGCCGAGAGAGCGGTCATCACCTACCTCAAGCACCACTCCCCCCCTTTCATTTACTCGGCCAGCATGCCGGCGCCCTCGGTGGCCGCCGCCAGGGCTTCCCTGGAGATCATCCGGACGGAACCGGAGCGCCGGGCGCACCTGCTGAAGATCGCGGCGCGGGCCCGCGCGGGCCTGAAAGCGGCGGGTTTCGAGGTCTACGACGGCATCACCCCCGTCATCCCCGTCATCATCAACGACGAACTGGTCCTCTGCCAGTTCTTCAAGGCGCTGCTCGACGCGGGGATCTACACCAACCCCATCTTCAAACCCGCGGCGGAGAAGTGCATGATCCGCATCAGCTGCATGGCCATCCACGAGAACGCCCACATCGACCGGCTCGTGGAAACCATGACGGAGATCGGGCGGCACTTCCACCTCCTCGGATGAGCGGTCCCACCGCCTTCGTCACCGGCGGGACCGGCTTCATCGGCCGGCTCGTCGTGGGGGAGCTTCGGCAGCGGGGGTACCACGTCCGGGTGCTCGCCCGGGACCCGCGCAAATTCGACGGGCTTTTCGGCGGACTGGAGGCCGTGGAGGCCGTTCCCGGCGACGCCCTGGACCGCCGCGCCCTCTTCCAGGGCCTCCGGGACGTTTCCCTGGTCTTCCACCTGGCCGGTGTCACCAAGGCGGTCCGCGGCGCCGACTTCCGGGCCGGGAACCAGGAAGCCTGCCGGGCCCTCCGGGAAACGATCCAGCTCAACGACCTGCGGGTGGAGCGGGTGCTGCACGTGAGCAGCCTGGCCGCCATGGGGCCTTCGCCGACCGCCGAGCCGCCCGAGGACTTCGACCCGCCCGCCCCCCTGTCCCGGTACGGGTGTTCGAAACTGGCCGGGGAACTGGAGATGCAGATCCTCCGGGACTCGGCCCCCGTGACGGTGGTCCGCCCCCCCGTGGTCTTCGGCCCCGCCGACACCGACGTCTTCCTCTTCATGCGGACCGTGTGGCGCTCCTTCATCCCCATCCTCGGCCACGACGACAAGTGGGTGTCCCTCGTCTTCGCCCCCGACCTGGCCCGGGGGATGGTGGACGCCGCCCTCTGCCCCGCCGCAGCCGGCAAGGCGTACTACCTGTGTTACCCCGAGCCCCTGCGGTGGTCCGAGTTCGGCGCCCTCGTCGCGGACGCCCTCGGGGTGAAGCGGCGGGCCCGGCGCGTGCCCCACGCCCTTCTCGCGGCGGCGGCCGTCTTTGCGGAAGGGTGGGCCCGGCTGTCCCGCCGGCCCACCATCCTGAACCTCGACAAGTACCGGGAGGGGGTGCAACCGTACTGGGTCTGCTCCCCCCGCGCCGCCCGGGCCGATTTCGGCTTCGAACCCGCCTGCCCCCCCGCCGAGGCCGTCCGGCGGACCGTGGCCTGGTACCGCGAACACGGCTGGCTCCCGCCGCCTTCGCGATAATGGGGCCCGAACTCGGGTCAACCGGAAGAGAACCACGGATGAACACGGATCGACACGGACAACCGTGGATCCATGCGCTCTGCACCGGCTCGGTTGGGCAATTCCCATTGTAACGTCCGGCTTTCAGCCGGGGAGACCCACCCAATTCTCCATTGAACCCTCCCGCCGGATGCGGTAACGTGGTCCACCGGCGTTCCCCCGGGGAGGTCCTGCCCGGGGTCCGGAGGCCTTTGAAAAGGAGCATGCCGTGAATCTCGTGAATTACCTGATTTCGATCCTGATTTCCCTGGGGGTGGGTTTGGTGGGCTTCGTGGCGGCCTACAAGATCTTCGACTGGCTCACACCGGGGGTGAATTTTTCCGACCAACTGAAGGAGAACAACCTGTCGGTGGCCATCTTCCTGGCGGGCCTCTTCGTCGGGATCGGTCTCCTGGTGGGGAGCGCCGTCAAGTGAGACGAGCCCTTCCGCTGCTTCTCCTTGCCCTGGCCTGCCTGTCGGCGAAGGAGCCTCCCCCGGCGGCCGCCGCCCCGGGGAAACCGGACCCCGCGAAGGTCCGGGCCTCCATCGCCGCCCACCTGGGCAGGCCCTACGTGCGGGGCGCCGTCGGCACGAAGAGCTTCGACTGTTCCGGGTTCGTCTGGCGGGTCATGACGGATGCCGGGATCCTCATCAAGCGGACCTCCGCCCGGAAATTGTTCATCTGTCTTCCGGAAACGCCCGAGAGCGGGCGGTACGACTTCGGGACCGTCGTCTTCTTCGACGACCTTGGCCACTGCGGGATCGTGCGGGATGCCGGCGGCTTCTACCACGCGGCCACGTCCCACGGGACGATCCTCTCCCCCTTCAACGATTACTGGAAACCCAAAGTCTGCGGGTTCCGGCGGATGCCGGCGCCCTGAACCTGGACACCCACTTTTCCGAAGGCAGCCCCGCCCGCTTGTCTCTTGACTTTCAGGCCCCTCCGGCATAGTCTCCCTCCCAGCAACCGGCAGAGAACCCTCACCGGGACCTTGCCCGTGACCCCCGTGAAAAGGAGGAGCCATCCCATGATTCGACGCCACGCCCTTACCCTGTGCGCACTCGTCGCCCTTGCCGTCGTGCTCCCACCTGCCGCGCTCGCCCAGGAGAGCCACGCCCTCATCGTCTACACGGCCTTTTTCGACAAGCACGCCTCGTCCGTCACCGCCGACGACGTGAAGGTGCTCGGGATGCTGGCCCGCCTCACCAGGGACGACCCCACCTACCGGATCCGGGTGGTCGCCTACACCGACCCCACCGAGGAAGACAAAAAGGACGAGGCCCTGGCCCGCCGCCGCGCCGAGGCCGTGCTCAACTTCATGGTGGGCAGCGGGGTTGGCGCGGACCAGATCGAGATCCGCGGGGTCGGCGACGAGGAGAGCTTCGGCAAGGACAAGGCGGAAACGGACAAGGCCCTCCGCCGCCGCGCCGAGATCCGCATCCGGCAGGAGGGGCGGGACCGGCGGGCCATCGACTCCGACCTCGAGAAGGACGCCGACACCAAGATCCAGACCACGGTGTTCTTCGACTTCGACAAGGCGGAGATCCGGCCCGAGTTCCGGGAACTCCTGGCGCGGTTCGGCCGCATGCTCTCCCACAACCACAGCTACAAGTTGCGCCTCTTCGGCCACACCGACGGGGTGGGCAGCCGGAGCTACAACCTCGATCTCGGGGAGCGGCGCTGCAAGGCCGTCCTGGAGGAACTCCGCGCCGCGGGGGCGATGGAAACCGACGTGGAGATCGCGTCGCTGGGCGAACAGGAAACCATCGGCTCGCAGGCCATGAAGGCCACCACCTCCCGGGCCCTGTCCCGCTCCGTGGAGATCAAGGTGATCAAGGTCCCCGGCGGCGGCGGCCCGGTGGCCGAATCCGACGAACCCGCCCCGCCGGACGAATCCTCCGGGAAAGGCAAGGGCAAGGGCAAAGGCAAGAGCGGCAAAGACAAGAAGAAGTGAGGCTCCGGCAGCCTCCGCGCCGCCCTCGTACCGCGACGCCCTTGCACCGCGCCGGTCGGGCCCCCGATTCAGGGCTTGACATTCCCCTTCTTCTCTGCGATAGTCGCGTCGGCGCCGATTTGACACACAGCTTGCAGGCGCCTTAGAAATTTTGCTAAAGCGTGGGCCCGGTGAACCCGCCCATCCAAGCTTGTGTGGCGGGTTTTTCGTTTCTGCGCGAAGAGAGTTCCCATGACAACGCATCGACGAGCCCCGACCGGCCGGCGCCTGGCGGCCCGGCAGACGGATTCGTGCGCCCTCCGGGGGCCGCGGATTCACACGACTTGCACGGGGGTGGGCCATGCCTGAGCGCCTTTCCACCGTGTCCGTCCGGGGCGGCGAGGACCACTGGAAACCCTGCGGGGCCCTCACCGTGCCCGTCGTCCCCTCCTCCACCTTCGTCTTCCGCGACTCCGCCGAGGTCCGGGACTTCGTCCGGGAAAAGGAGGGCGGGGGCAGTCCCTCCCGCTTCGAGTACGCCCGCTACGGGCACCCCACCCAGGCCGCGGTGGAGCACAAGGCGGCGGCCCTGGAGGGGGGGGAGGCCGCCCTGCTCTTCGGCAGCGGGATGGCGGCCCTCACCACCACCCTCCTGGCCCACCTCCGGGCCGGAGACCACCTGGTGGCCACGCGGGGGGTCTACCGCCGCACGGCGGACTTTTTCCGTCTCGTCCTGCCGCGGTACGGGATCGAGGCGACCCTCGCCCCCCCGGACGAGCCGGCGGCCCTCGAAACCGCCATCCGGCCCGAGACCCGCCTGCTCTTCACCGAGTGCCCCTCCAACCCCTACCTCCGGGTACCGGACCTGGACCGCCTCTCGGACATCGCTCGCCGTCACGGGCTCCCGAGCGTGGTGGACGCCACCTTCGCGACCCCCGTCAACCTCCGCCCGCTCGAACACGGTTTCGACGTGGTGGTGCACAGCGCCACCAAGTACCTCGGGGGCCACAATGACCTGGTGGCCGGGCTGGCGATCGGGCGCCGCGAACGCCTCTTGCCGGTGGAGGAGCTGCGGGGGACCCTGGGCCCCTGCGCCGGGGCCCGCGACGCCGGGCTGCTGCTGCGGGGCCTGAAAACCCTCGATCTCCGCGTCCGCCGGCAGAACGAGACCGCACTGCGGGTCGCCCGCTTCCTCGAGGCGTGCCCGGCCGTGGAGCGGGTTCACTACCCCGGTCTGCCGTCCCACCCCGACCACGGGACCGCCTGCCGGTTGATGTCCGGCTTCGGCGGGGTGGTCAGCTTCGAGGTCCGCGGGGGCCTGGACGCGGCGAGCCGCCTGGTCGACCGCTTGCGCCTGCCCTTCATCGGTCCCACCCTGGGCGGGGTCGAGAGCATCGTCCAGCAGCCGGCCCTCTTCGTCTCCACGGACCCCCGGAAGCGGGAGGAAGCCGGGATGGCGGACAACCTGGTGCGCTACGCGATGGGGATCGAGGACGCCGATGACATCCTGGCCGACCTGGAACAGGCCCTGGCCGTGTTCTGACAACGAGATACGGGAGGAACCCATGATCGTGCACAAGTTCGGAGGAACGTCCGTCGGCAGCGCCGGGGCCTTTGCCCGGGTGGCCGACATCGTCGTTGAACTCGCCGGGAGGGCGCCGGAGGAGGGGCGCACCGGGACGGTGGTGGTGGTCTCCGCCATGAGCGGGGTGACCAGCCGGCTCATCGCGGGGGCCCGGGCCGCCGCCGAGGGCGAGATGGACGTGTTCCAGGCCGTGAAGGCCGAATTGCTTCGCCGCCACCTGGAGACGGCCCGGGACCTGCTGGAGGGCCCCGAGCGCCTGGAAGCGTCGGGGTTCGTCGAGGATCGCCTGCACGAACTGGAGCGCCTGTACCGTTCCATCGCCGTCCTGGGGGAGATGACCCGCCGGGGCTGCGACGCCGTGTCCGCCTTCGGGGAACAGCTGTCCTCGCACCTGCTGGCGGCGGTCCTCCGCGCGCGGGGACTGCGCGCCCGGGCCTTCAGCGCCACCGGCCTCGTGGTGACCGACGACCACTTCGGCGGGGCCTCCCCGCTCCCGGAACCCACCCGGTCACGCCTTCGGGAGCAGGTCCTCCCGGCGGTGGAGCAGGGGGTCGTCCCCGTCATCACCGGCTTCATCGGCGCCACCCCCGCGGGCGTCACCACCACCCTCGGCCGGGGCGGGAGCGACTACTCGGCCGCCCTGATCGGCGCCGGGCTCGGGGCGGACGAGGTGTGGATCTGGAGCGACGTGAACGGCATCCTCACCGCCGACCCCAACCTCGTGCCCGAGGCCCGGACCCTGGAGGAGCTGTCCTACGGGGAGGCGGCCAGCCTGGCCCGATTCGGAGCGGAGGTGCTCCACCCCAAGACCATCGGCCCCATCGTCGCCTCCGCCATCCCGCTCCGCCTCCTCAACACCTTTCACCCGGAACACGCGGGGACCCGGATCGTGCCAGTCCCCCGCACCGACCGCCGCCGGCACCCGGCCATCCTCTCCGCGAGGGGCTTCAGCCGGGTCGCCCTGGGTTGCGACGACGACGCCTGGTCGCTGCGCTGGGCCGCCGAGGCCCTGCAACGACTCGGCGACGCCGGAATCGATGTCGCGATGTTCTCCCGCTCCTTCTCCGAGCGCAGCCTGACCCTGGTGGTGCGGCAGCCCGACCAGGCCCACTGCCTCAAGGCGCTGGGGCGCGCTCACGCCGGCGGGGTCGACGTGGAGGAGGAGGTGGCCACCGTCTCCGTCGTGGGGATGGCGGACCCGGAGGATGCCGGCTTGGTGGGGCGGGCCCTCGAGGCGGTGGGTCGCCACGGGATCCGGGTGATCGCCGTCACCCAGGCCTCGGCCCAGGAGGCGGTGTCGTTCTGCATCCCGGAGGACCGCATGGAGGACATGGTGCGCTTCCTCCACGCCGAACTGGGCCTGGGGGGGAACGGCCATGGCCGATAAGCTCCCCGTGGGCATCCTGGGCGCCACCGGCATGGTGGGGCAGCGTTTCGTCGAACGCCTGGCGGACCACCCCTGGTTCGAGCCCGCCTGGCTGGCTTCCTCGGGGCGTTCCGCCGGCCGGACGTACGGCGAGGCCTGCCGCTGGCGCCTGCCGTCCCCTCTGCCGGACCGGGTCCGTCACCTCCCGTTGCGGGCGGCGGGGGAAGAGACCGATGTCCCGCTGCTCTTTTCCGCGCTTCCGGGGGACGTGGCGGGCCCCCTGGAGGAGCGCTACGCCCGGGCCGGTCACGCTGTCTGCTCCAACGCGTCGGCCCACCGGATGGACGAGGACGTCCCCCTTGTCATCCCGGAGGTCAACGCGGACCACACGGCCCTCGTCGGCGAACAGCGCCGGGTGCGGGGCTGGGGAGGCTTTCTCGCCGCGCACGCCAACTGCGTCACCGCCGGGCTGGTGCTGGCGCTCAAGCCGCTCCGGGACGCCTTCGGACTGTGCCGGGTGAACGTGGTGACCTTCCAGGCCGTCTCGGGGGCGGGCTACCCCGGCGTGGCCTCCTGGGACATCCTGGGGAACGTCATCCCCTGGATCGCCGGCGAGGAGGAGAAGGTGGAGGGGGAACCCCTCAAGCTGCTGGGCACCCTGGAGGGGGGGCGGGTCCGCCCTTCCCCGGCCGTCGTCAGCGCCCAGTGCAACCGCGTCCCCGTGCGGGACGGCCACTGCGCCTGCGTCTCCGTGGAGCTGGGGCGCCGGGTGTCCCTCCCGGACGTGACGGCGGCCCTGGAGGGGTTCCGGCCCCCCGAGGCGGTCGCCGCCCTGCCCGGGACCCCTTCCCGCCCCGTCGTCGTCCACCGCGACGAGGACCGACCCCAACCGGTCCTGGACCGGGACGCCCTCGACGGGATGGCGGTCCACGTGGGCCGGGTGCGGCCCTGTGCCCTCTTGCACTGGAAGTTCTTCCTGGTGAGCCACAACACGCAGCGGGGGGCCGCCGGCGGGGCCGTCCACCTCGCCGAGTTGCTCTCCGCCCAGGGTTGGCTGGGAGCTTGGGCCCCGGGCCCGGGCGGTGAACCGTGAAATACCGCTGTTTCGGACTCGACACGCTGCATTCTGTGGTGGGGGACCGCATCCTCTGCCGGAACCTGGTCCCGCCCGACCCCGGGTTGCCGTCCTATCCCCGGCTTCGGGGGGAACCGGGTTTTACCGGCCGGTATCCCCCCCGCAAGTCGGACCCGGACTACGGCCGGGCCGTGGCCGGGATCCTGCAGCGTACCAGCGCGGCAGACCGCCCGGGAACGGCTCTTCGAAACCTGCTCTACCTCGGGGACACCCTCATGAACGACGGCACGGCCTTTGAGAACCTTCGAGCCGCCGGCGGGTGGCGCGGGGCCCTCTTCATCGGGAGCGACGAGCCCGGGGAAGCGTCCCGGGCGGAAGGGATGGGCGACCGAATGGCCGCCGGCCGCTGGGCGGCCCTCCCGCTTTTCCTGGATCGACTGGAGGCAAGGGGTTTCCCGTTGGGGGAGGATACGGTCGTGGTGGTGGACATCGACAAGACGGCGATCGCGGCCCGGGGACGAAACGACAGGGTTATCGAGGCCGTGCGCCTGGAAGCCCTTCGGGGAACGGTGACGGCCCTGGGGGGACCCTGCCGGGACGAGGGGCGGTTCCGGGAAGTCTACGCGGTCCTGAAAGGCCCGGCTTTCCACGCCTTCACCCGCGACAACCAGGACACGCTGGCCTACGTCTGCCTCGTCGTGGGCGCCGGTCTCGCGGACCTCGGGACCCTGGTGGAAGCGGTTCGCAACGGGAGGTTGAAGCGCCTCGAAGACTTCACGGAGGACCTCGAACACCGTCGCGGCGACGTGGAAGCGGCCGGCCTGGGGACTCTCCACGGGCGCTTTCGGGCGGCGCTCCGGGACGGGAACCCGACCCCCTTCCCGGCGTTCCGCGCCATGGAGTACCGCTGCACCGCCGCCCGGTTCGGTGCTGCGGACGGGAAATCGGTGAAAGCGCTCCTCGCGGAACGCATCGTCCTGACCCGGGAGGTGATCGAGACCGCCCGGCGGCTCCGGGCCCGGGGGGCACTGGTTTTCGGCCTGTCCGACAAGCCCGACGAAGCCTTCTTCCCCGACGCCGCGGCCGCGGCAGCAGGCCTGAAACCCCTCCACCGCCTGGAGACGGAAGTCGTGGGGGAGGCGACCTGATAGCCGGTCAAGGGATCAAGGGACAAAGGACCAAAAGGACATAAAAGACATAAAGGACGGCAGGCCCGGGAGAGGCTTACGAAGCGTGACGCGGTCGCAATAAGTACCATCACCCTCCGGGTGATGGCTCAAACAAACGTCTTACAGACCTTTTCCCGTTCCTTTTCCGACTTTTTACGAGACCATCAAGCGTAACGGGTGTGGAGAACCCGGCTGCCGCGGGGAACCCGGCTGCTGCGGAGAAACCCAACCCGTGACAAAACCTGACCCGTGAGGAGAACTCAACCCGTGCGGGGAACCCGAAGGGTGCCGAGAACGCCGTCCGGGTCCCGGAACACGATGCCCCTTCACTCCCCGCCGTCCTTTATGTCCTTTGGGTCCTTTTGGTCCTTTGTCCCTTGTCCCTTCTCAGCCCGCCTCAACCGAAAAGCACTTCAATGCGCGGGTGTCCGGCGCTTCCGGGTGGGCGGGGCGGCACCGGCTTCCTGGCTGATCATCGCCACGATGGGCTCCAGGCCTTCCCGGTCCACCGCGTCGAAGGCAGCGAGGCGGTCGCTGTCCACGTCCAGGACCCCCACGACCTGGCCGGCGGCGTCCCGCAGCGGGACCACGATCTCGGACTTCGAGCGGGCGTCGCAGGCGATGTGCCCGGGAAACTTCTCGACGTCGGGCACCACCACGCTCTCCCCGCGCTGGACACCCGCCCAGCACACCCCCTTTCCCCGGGCCAGGACCTGACAGGCCAGGGGCCCCTGGTAGGGCCCGACCACCAGGTCGCCGTCCAGGAGGCGGTAGAAACCGGTCCAGAAGAAGTGGGGCATCTTGTGGTGGAGCAGGGCCACCACGGTGGCCATGCGGGCGACGGGGTCCGGCGTCTTCGTCAGCAATTCCTCCAGTTGGGCCCGTATGCGCGTGTAGCGGCCTCTTCGTGCCTTTTCGTCCATGGGTGACCTCCGTGGGTGTCCCGGCCTGGTTGCAGGGCCGGCCGGGCGGGGCGACGGGAAGCCGCCCGAGGTGCGAGACGCCCCCGGGCCACCCGGCCGGGGGTGTTATACCACAACCGAAATCCCGGGTCTCGAACTTCTTGGAAGACCGGGCGCAAAGCCCGCATAGGGGAGCGGGGGGATGTGGGGCCGAAGGCGTGCCGGGTTTTCAGCGAATCCCGGCACCCGATCGAAAGAGGCCGAGGGGGTTTGCACCCCCTCGGCGAGCGTTGCGCCTTCGCGGGACCGGATTCGGTCCCGCGAGACGAACAGACGGAGTACGCGCTCCGTCCGCCCTCCGGCGGGAGGCCGGATCCCTCACTCCACCCACCGGCCGGTGACGACGAGGAGAAGGGCGTTCCGGGTCCCGTCCATGGAGGCCTTCCCCACGATCACCCGGGCGTTCTCCCGGAGATTCACGGAGGTGTTGAAGCCGGAATTCCGGTCCTGGTAGACCGTTCGGGGCGGGTTTCCCCCCCTCCCCACGGCCACGGGAATGCGCACCCCCAGGGAGATCTTGTCGAGGGTGATCACCTTCCCCTTCAGGTCGCTGGAGACCCGCGGCTCGCACGAGAACTGGTACTCCAGGTGCAGGGGCTGCTCCTCGTCGCGGACGGCGCCGTAGGGGACCACACCGTTCGCGCGCATCAGTTCGTCCGTGTGCCCCCGGAGCACCATGGACTCCAGCACGCGGAACCCGTGGTATGGGAATGCGTTTCGGACCTGGGCGAGGGCCTCCCCGAGGCCGTCGGTCTCCTCGGCGGCAGGGGTCGCCGGTTTCTCGGTGGCCTCCACCAGGTAGACCGTCAACTCCACGTCCGGCCGGAGCGGGGGCGGGACGTCCAGGGTCTCCAGGGTCTCGGCGATGGCGTCCAGGGTCTGGGGGGAGGCTTTCGCCATCAGGACCCCGGTGTCGTTGTCGGTGAGGAGGTGCGCCCGGAAAACGCCGAGCAGGCGCTTGATGTCGTTCAGGTCAGCCTGACGGACCTTGAAGACCCGCGTTTTCCAGTCTGGGCCTTCGTCGGGGACGACGGGGGCCGCCGCCGGCTGGACTGGGGGGACAGGGGCCGGGGCGGCTGCCGGCGGGGCGGGCGGGGCGGCGGCGGCGGCGGGCGGGGCGGCGGCGGGCGGGGGCGCCGGCGGGGTCGGGGGCGCCGGCCGGGCCTTCCCAGCGGGTTTCGCCGGGGGCGGCGGCGCGGCGTTCTGCGCCGACAGGAACGTTGACAGGAGAGAACCCGCCAGGACGGCGGCGAAGAGGATTCGGATCGCTTTGGTTTTCATGGATGTCCTCCATTGTTGGTTTTACGTTTCACCGGGTGCCGGGACCGGCGACGTCAAGCCGCTCCCTCGCCCGCTCACCGAAGATCGTCATGACGGATACCTTCCGATTTTGGTTCCTTCCCGGGCCCTCACCTGCCCGGCCCTGCGTCAGGACCCCGCCGGCGAGCCCGTCACCCAGACGATGGTCACGTCCGGGCGATCCGTGGCCAGCAGGATGTGCGTGTCCTCCTCCCGGGCGGTCCGGGCGAGGTCCGGCGGCTGAATCGTCTCGGGAACGATAAGGGGCGGTGTGATGGCGCTTCCGCCCTCTCCCGGCGATCCCGGCGACCGGGAGGCTGAACGTGATGGAGCCGTCGGGGGGCGGGTGTCCACCCGGACCGGCCGGGACCCGGTCGGGCCCGGTTCCCCGCGTCGGTCGGCCCCTCGCTCTGCGGGGGTGGGCCGCCCCGCCATCGGGACCGGGCCGGCCACGTCCGGTGCGGGCTTCGGCAATGGTACCCCGGGAGCGGCGGCCACCGGGGCCGGCGTCCTCCCGCCCCGTGACGGCGCCAGGGCTCCCCCGCCAGGCCGGAAAACCAGCCAGGCGCCGAAAGCCGCGAAGGCGAACACCGCGGCGGCAGTCAGCCACCACCGGGCCCGGGAAGCCGGTCGGTTTCTCTCGAACACGGCAACCTTCGGGTCAAGCGCCCGGTGCACGCCCACGCGGAGCGCTTCGAGGTCGGCGTCGGAGATCTCCGGGGCCCCCAAGGCGCGCAGCGCGTGAACATCGAGTTCGTATTCCGCCCGCTGAGCGGCGCAGGCCGCGCATCCCGCCGCGTGCCGCTCGAATGCCGCCATGCGGTCGGGCTCGAGGTCTCCCGTAACGAATCCGGCGATTTCCCCCTCGTGGACTCCACAGTTCATGATCGCCTCCCGAAAACGCGCTGAACGTATTCGCGCAACCGCTGCCGCCCGTGGCTCGAGTGGGAGCGGACGGTCGCCTCGCTGGTTCCCAGGGCCCGCGCCGCCTCGGCGGTGGTCAGGCCCTCCACGTCCCGAAGGATCACCGCCGCCCGCTCCCGTTCCGGGAGGGTCAGGAGGGCGCGGGCCAGGATGTCCCGGCGCTCCCGCTCCAGCAGCCCGCTCTCCGGGCACGACCCCTCCCCGGGGGGCGTGCGCAGCTGCTCCCGCTCGCTCTCCGCCAGCGGGCGTTCCGCCCGCCGCCGGCGGAGGCCCAGCGTCTCGTTGCACACGTTCACGGTGATGCGGTAAAGCCAGGGACCGGGGTCCAGCCGGGGGTCCCGCGACGCGCCGTAGCGGTGGGCCCGGAGGAAAACCTCCTGGGCGGCGTTCCGGGCCTCGTCCAGGCAGCCGAGCATCCGGAGCGCCACCCGGATCACCGCCTTCCCGTGGTTGGAAATGAGGTCGTCCAGGGTCCCCGGCGTCGCACCCGCCCGGCCAGGCTCCCCGGGACCGCCGTCGCCGGGGACCTGGCGTCCGGCATCAAGGGGCTCCGCCCGCAGCTTGGCACAGGTTTCGAGCAATTCGGTCTCCCCTTCGCGACGTATTGCGGGGAGGTCACCGTCGGCTCTCCCCCGACAACTTCTTATACCGGGAGATGGCCCGAACCGTGGAAAGTCTTTCCGAAAAAAAAGAGGACACCGGCCCGATCGGGTCATGGGGCCGGTGTCCTGGTTGAGGGTTTTCGGGCTGGGAGGAACGGTCGGCGGTCAGCGGGGGGGGTACCGCCCCTCGCACTTGAAGCTGACCGAGTTGTCCGTCTCTTTTGACTCGATCACTTTCTTGGTTTGGTCCACCGTCATCGTAATCTCGAACGGGACGTTGGCATCCTTGGTGATCTGGACCTTGTGGCCCGCGAGAACCACCACGGACCCTCCCTTCGGAATGCCCGCGATCTCCTTGGTCTCGTATTTGATCACCTTGCCGCCCGCCTTGAAGACATAGGAGACGGTGGAGGCCTGCGTGCAGTCCGCGGCGCCCTTGTTGACCACTTTCAGCGTCACCAGTGCGTAGTCCCCGAGGAAAGAGGTGCCGTTGGCGACCGGCGCGCCGCCGTTGGGGCAGACCTCCACGACCGGCACGTAATTCGGCATCGGTTTGCTCAGGTCTTGCGATGGGGGCTTGATGGCGGCCTTGGATTGTTTGGACTCCTTCTGGATCGGCTTGTCGTCGGCCGGGAGCGCCAGGCAAACCAGAAACACCGCCAGGACGACGATCAGGATCCTCGCACACTGTTTCATAATTCCCTCCATTCGTGATGAATCTGTCTGCGTTTTATATCCGGACCCCCGTTTTGTCAACGATGAACTCGAAAAAATATTTTGAAAGCGTGCCATGTCCGCCGGCACCACCCCGGCCGGGCGTCTGAGAAAACCGGATATAAAGCGGTGGGCGCCCTGACGTTCCGCAAGGCGCCCACCGTTTGATGTCTGCACTCTTTGGGGCAAACCAGGGATTACGCTTGGAGCGACAGATCGGCCCGGAGGCTTCAGCCATCCACCGATGCCCGGGACCTCTCTTCAAAACCCGGCCCAGCGCGCCCTCTCGAAGACTCCCAGGGGCGGCCCCCCCACCCCTGGCGCGACGAATGCGTTATTTTGTACGGATCAACATCGGGACCACCGCCTTGATTTTTCCGGCCAGGGCCACGTGTATCCCCAGTTTCTTTCGCAGTTTTTCCAGGAAAAAGTGTTCCGGACCCACCTGCTTGCGGTCAACCGCCACCATGTATACCGCCCAGGCATAGGCCGTCTCCCGGAGACTCGGCGAGAGCAGGGCCGTCACCGCGTCCAGGACGTCGTCGTACTCTTTTTCGATGAGGCTGGAGGCGATGTGTCGAATGTACTCCCCGGGGTCTTCCACTTTCCTGAAAAGCTCACTGGAAACCAGAATGCTCTTCAAGCCGTCCATCTCCCGCTTGGCCAATTTGCCGTCCGAGGAAACGGCAAGGATGGCCACGGCCATCATCGCATCCGCCGGTGTTGAAAGACATTCATTCTGAACGTCACACTTTTTGCCTTGTTTCATGGCTCCTCCCCGAATATGGATAGGTTATCGGTCTTTCGCTGCCCCTGAAAAGGGCGAAAATAGGCGAAACGCTTCAGGGAGTCAAGCGAATTCGTGAATCCCGGCTCCCCGAACGTTGACACCCCCGCAAAAAGTCGCATTTTGCCCGCGAATCACGCGAATAAACGCGAATCAGAATTCAAAAACTACTAGATATTATTCGTGTTATTCGCGGGAAATCTCCCTTTCGCGACTTTTTGCGGCCCCGTCAGTTGTTGATTCGCGTTCATTCGCGTGATTCGCGGGCAAAAAAGACTTGTTGCGGGCCCATCAACGCCGGCTTGCGCTCGGGGCCTCCGCTCACTCCGCGGGTGGACACTGCGCTTCCCCGCCCGGCGGTGCGGGGACCGGATTCCCCGGTTCCGCCGGAGGCGCGGGGGCCTTCCCCCTCCGGTGCGCCAAAGACTCCACCAGGACGAAGAGGACGGGAACGACGAAGATGCCGATGAGGGTGGAGGCCAGCATCCCCGCGATGACCACCGTCCCCAGGATCTGGCGGGAGATGGCCCCGGAGCCCTGGGCCACCCAGAGCGGGACGCAGCCCAGGACGAAGGCGAAGGAGGTCATGAGGATGGGCCGCAGCCTGGCCCGGGCGCCGGCCAGGGCGGCGTCGACGAGGGGACGCCCCTTCTCCAGCTCCGCCTTGCAGAACTCCACCATGAGGATGGCGTTCTTGGCGGCGAGCCCCACCAGCATGACGAGCCCGACCTGGGCGAAGACGTCGTTCTCGAGCCGCCGGGACAGCAGGCCGACGAAGGCGCCCAGCACGGCGACGGGCGTGCCGAGAAGCACGCTGAAGGGCAGCGACCAGCTCTCGTACTGGGCTGCCAGGATCAGGAAAACGAAGGCGAGGGAGAGGGCGAAGACGCCGGCCGAGGCGGGGGCCTTCCGCTCCTGGTAGGACATGCCGCTCCAGTCGTAGCCCATCTCGCGGGGGAGGACCGTGTTCGCCACCTCCTCCAGGGCGTTCATCGCCTGCCCGGAACTGTAGCCGGGCGCGGCGGACCCGTTGATCTCCGCGGCGCGGAAGAGGTTGAAACGGTTGGTGAACTCGGGCCCGTTGGTCTCCCGGATGGTGACCACCGACGAGAGCGGCACGGTGGTCCCGTCGCCCGCCCGGACGAAGAACTTCCCGATGTCCTCCCGCCGCACACGGTCGTCGGGCGCCCCCTGGAGGTAGACCTTCCACTGCCGCCCGAAACGGTTGAAGTCGTTCACGTAGCACCCGCCCAGGAAGGTCTGGAGGGTCAGGTAGACGCTCCCCACGTCCACGCCCAGCTTGGCGCACTTGGGCCGGTCCACGTCCGCGTAGAGCTGCGGGACCTCGGCCCGGAACATGGTGCTGACGTTGGCCAGCTCCGGCCGCTTCCGGGCGGCGTCGAGGAACTTGTCCACGTTGTCCGCCAGGAACTTGACGTCGCCCCCGCTCCGGTCCTGGAGCATGAAGCTGAAACCGCCGGACTTGCCGACGCCGGGGATGGCCGCGGGGAGGAAGCCGAACACCATCGCCTCCGGGAGGGACGACAGCTTGCGGTTGAGGCCGTTGAGGATCGACTTGGCGTCCTCCCCCGGCCCCCTCCGATCGTCCCAGGGCTTGAGGGTGACGAAGGCGAAACCGGTGAAGGTGCTGCTGACCCCGCTCAGGAGGCTGAACCCGCTGATGGTGGTGTACCCCTCGATGCCGGGGGTCTTCTCCAGCACCTGCTCCACCTTCCGCATGAGGGCGTCGGTGCGCTGCAGCGAGGCCGCCTCGGGAAGGGAGACGTTGAGGAAGAAGTAGCCCTGGTCCTCGTCCGGCACGAAGCCGCCGGGGAGCTTCGCCCCGATGAAGAGCATGCCGCCCGTCATGGCCAGCAGGAGGAGGAAGGTCCGCACGGTGCGGCGGACGAGGAAGCGGGAGATCCCCACGTAGCCATCGACCGCCCGGTCGAAGACCCGGTTGAAGCCGCCGAAGAACCGGCCCAGGAGGCTCTTTTTCCCCTTGTCGCCCCGGTGCTTGAGGAGGAGGGAGCAGAGGGCGGGGCTCAGGGTCAGGGCGTTGAAGGCGGAGATGAGCACCGAGATGGCGATGGTGAGGGCGAACTGCTGGTAGAGCCGCCCCGTGATCCCGCCCATGAAGGCCACCGGGACGAAGACAGCCGCCAGGATCAGCGCCACGGCCACGACGGGGGAGGTGACCTCCTCCATGGCCTTGAGCGTGGCGGCCTTCCGGTCGAGGCCCCGCTCCATGTGGGCTTCCACCGCCTCCACCACCACGATGGCGTCGTCCACCACCAACCCCACGGCCAGGACCATCCCGAAGAGGGTGAGGGTGTTGATGGAGAAACCCAGCAGGGGGAAGACCATGAAGGTCCCCACCAGGGAGACGGGCACCGTGAGCAGGGGGATCAGGGTGGCGCGCCAGCTCTGGAGGAACAGGTAGACCACCAGGATCACCAGCACCATGGCTTCCAGCAGCGTGACGACGATCTCCTCGATACCCGAGCTGACCGCCAGGGTGGTGTCCAGGGACAGGACGGCCTTCAGCCCGGGGGGAAAGCGTTTTTCGAGGTCCGCCATGGCCTGCTTGACCCCCGCGGCCACCTCCAGGGCGTTGGAGCCCGGCGCCTGGTAGACGGCGACGAGGGCGGCGGGCGCTCCGTTGTAGCGGCCCACCGTGTTGTAGAACTGGGCCCCGAGTTCGAGCCTCGCCACGTCCTTGAGCCGGACCATGGAGCCGTCGGGGTTGGCCCGGATCACGACCTCGCCGAACTCCTCCGCCTGCACCAGCCGGCCCTGCGCCCGCACGCTGTAGGTGAACTGCTGGCCGGGCGGGGCGGGCTCGGTGCCGATCTGCCCGGCGGGGTTGGCGTTGTTCTGTTCCTTGACGGCGGAGACGACGTCTTCGATGGTGAGGTTCAGCCGGGCCAGCTTCCCCGGGTCGAGCCAGCCGCGCATGGCGTAGGGGGAAGCCCCCAGGACGGACACCTGGCTCACCCCCGGCACCCGCAGGAGGGCGTCGTTGAGGTTGATGTAGGCGTAGTTGGAGAGGAAGAGGCGGTCGTAGACGTTGTCCGGCGAGTAGAGGGAGTAAATGAACAGGAGGGTGGACGTGGACTTCTGCACGGTCACCCCGTAGGCCTTGACGTCCTCGGGGAGGGAGGCGGTGGCCTGGGACGCCCGGTTCTGCGTCAGCACCTGGTCGGTGTTGACGTCGGTGCCCACCGCGAAGTCCACGGTGAGGGCCATGGACCCGTCGTTGCCATTGGTGGACCGCACGTAGAGCATGTTGTCCACGCCGTTGATCTGCTGCTCGAGCGGGGTTGCCACCGCCTGCTCCAGCGTCTGGCAGTCGGCGCCGGTGAAGAAGGCCGACACGAGGATCTCGGGCGGCACGATGTCCGGGTACTGGGCCACGGGGAGCCCGCCGAGGGAGACGACCCCCGCGAGAACGATCACGATGGAGATCACCATGGCGACGATGGGGCGGTTAATGAAAAACTTGGCCATTCCTCTTCCTCGGTCGACGGCGTTGGCGGACGGTCAGGGGCCCGGCGACGGGGCGGGCGCCCCGGCCGGGGAAGCGGCGGCCTTCCACCCGCCGCCCAGGACCTTGTAGAGATAGACCAGCGCCCCGAACTCGTCGCGGACGGCCTGGGCCAGGGTCAGCTGGGCGCTGAAGTACTGCCGCTCGGAATCCAGGACCTCCAGGTAGCTGGTGACGCCCCCCGAGTACCGCAGGTTCGACAGGCGGGCCTGGTCCGCGAGGGTGGCGGTGGCCGACTCCTGGAGCCGGCGGTACTCCCGCTGCTTGGCGTAGCCCACTAGGGCGTCAGCCACTTCCCGGAACGCCTGCAGGACGGTCTGCTCGTACGTGATGAGCGCCTGCCGGTACCGCGACCGCGCCTGCCTCACGCCGGCCTTCACCTTCCCCGCGTTGAAGACCGGAACGGTGAGCTGCGGCATGACGCTCCACGTCAGGCTGGAGCGGGAGAAGAGGTGGTTGAAGTCCTCGCTGAGGGTGCCGGCGGAACCCGTCAGGGTGAACTTCGGGAAGTACTCGGCCCGGGCCACCGCGACCCCGGCGTTGGCGGCGATCAGGTTCTGCTCTGCCCGCCGGATGTCCGGCCGCCGCTCCAGCAGCCCGGAGGGGAGGCCCGGCGGGACCTCCGGGGCGTCCATCTGCTCCGTGACGGGTTTTCCCCGCGGGATGTCCCCGGGGTTCGACCCCAGGAGGACGCAGAGGTAGTTTTCCTGCTGGGCGGCCTGCCGCTCGAGTCCGGCGATGGTGGTGCGGGCCTGGTCCACGAGCCCCTGGGCCTGGTCCACGTCCAGCAGGGTGGCGACCCCGCCTTCCTGGCGTGCCTTCACCAGCTTGAGCGACTCCAGGCGCGATGCCAGGGTCTTCCGGGAGATCTCCAGCTCCAGGTCCATCTCCCGCAGGCTGAGGTAGGCCGTGGCCACCTCGGCCGTCAACCCGAGCGCCACGGTCCGCCGCGCCTCCTCCGTGGCCAGGAGCTGGGCCCGGGCGGCCTCGGTGGAGCGTCTCAGGCGGCCCCAGAAGTCCAGCTCGAACACGGCCTGGACGTACGACTCGAAGGAGGAGGTGGTCCGCTCCGCGCCGGGATAGGCGCCGCTGGTGGCGCCGGAGTCCCGCCAGGCCTGGAAATCCGCGGCGCCGGACGCCGTCGGGTACTGCGCGGACCGCGTGATACGGAGGGAGGCCCTCGCCTCCTCGATCCGCTCGGCCGCCAGCCGGGCGTCGGGGTTGTGCTCCAGCGCCCGGCGGATCAGGCCCCGCAGGGTCTCGTCCTTGAAGATCTCCTCCCAGCCCAGGTCGCCGTAGGTCTTCCCCGACGCTTCAACCGGGGCGGTCTCCGCCCCGCGGAAGGCGTCCGGGACGGGCACGGTGGGCCGGACGTACTTCGGCCCGAGGCAGGCGGCCTGCAGCATCCCCAGCAGCACCCCCAGGACGGGTACCGCGAGGGAGGGGAGCCGGGTGCGCCGTCCCATCACCGGTCCTCCCCGCCCGCCGGCATGGGCTGCGCCTGGGGTTTCACGGTCATCCCCGGCTGGGCCTTGACCTGGCCTTCCACGATCACGTTCTCCCCCGCCTTGAGCCCCTCGAGGACCACGACCCGTTCGCCCCACGCCGGGCCGAGCCTGACGGTCCGGAGCGAGACCTTGCCGTCGGTCCCCACCACCAGGACCGTCTTCGCCCCCTGGAGGTCCCCCACCGCCTTCAGGGGAATGACCAGGGCGTTTTCCATCCGGAAGCTCCGGAAGCGGACCCGCCCGTACATGCCGGGACGGAGAAGCCGGTCCGGGTTGGGGAATTCCCCGATGATGGACAGGGTCCCGGTCCGGGCGTCGACGGCCCGGTCGGCGACGAGGATCCGACCCTTGTGCGGGTAGCTCTTCCCGTCCGAGAGAAGGAGTTCCAGTTCCAGGCTGCCGGTGTCCTGCCCCTGGCGCTTCACGATCTCCATGTGCCGGAGGTAGTCGGTCTCGGAGATGCTGAAGGTCACCCGCACGGGGTCCAGGGCGGAGACGGAGGTCAGCAGGGTCGCCTCCCCGTGGCCCACCAGGTTCCCGGGCGCCACCTGGCGGCGGCCCGCCAGGCCGGCGATGGGGGAACAGACGGTGCAGTACTCCAGGTTGATCTCCGCCCGCCGGATGTCGGCCTCGGCGGAGAGGACCGCGGCCTCGGCCTGCTCGATGGACACTTTCCGGTTGAGCGCCACGGTGTCGAGGTTGGCTTTCTTGGCGTTCACGGCGGCCGATGCGGTGAGCAGCGCGGTGGCCGCGTCGTCGTAATCCTGCTGGGGGACCGCCTTCTGTTCCGCCAGGGGTTTGAGCCGCGCCTCGTTGACCCGGGCGAGGGCGAGCTGGGCCTGGGCGGACTCGAGGTCGGCCTTCGCCTGCTCCACCAGCACCTGGTTCCGGGCGTACTCGAGGTCGGCCTTCGCCTTGCTCAAACCGGCCCGGGCGGTCTTCAGGTCCGCCTCGTAGGTGCGACTGTCGAGGGTGAAAAGGACCTGCCCCTTCCGCACCGGCTGCCCCTCTGAGAAATGCTGCTGCACCAGGACCGCCTCCACCCGGGCGCGGATCTCCACCGTCTCCCCGCTGGTGCCGGCGTCCAGGGACGTCACGAACTCGCTGAAGTAGGGTACGTTGCACGTCTGGGCTGCCGTGACCATCACGGTCATGGGCGGGGCGGTGCCCACCCCGCCGGGCGGGGTTCCTCCCCCCCTGCCGCAACCGGAAGGCAGCCAAAGCAGCAGGGGCGTCAGGACCGGCAACAGCCGGCAGCGAAACGGGGTGCGGGGAATCCGGGACGGCTGGTTCATGCTTGTCTCCACGGAAAGCTGTCTGATGAGAAGCAACGGTATGTTATCGGGAAACCGGGGGATGCGTCAATGACTTTTGACGTCCCCCGCAAAAAGTCCCTTGCAGCCCGCGAATCACGCGAATCGTCGCGAATCGGAATGTGAAAAGTCATTTTATTTCTTTGTTTTCTGTATTCGGGTCAATCGGCGTTATTCGCGGGAAATCTCCAATTGGCGACTTTTTGACGGGTTCGCGGGGCTCGCATCCGTCTTGCCCGGGAGCGGCCCGCGGGGTACAATGCCTTCACCCCTCGAAGGAGCGTGCCCTTGAGTTTCCGCCGCGTCGTGCTCACCGTCTCCATGGCCATCTTCATGGCCAACCTGGACGCCACCATCGTCTACATCGCCCTCCCCACGCTCTCGCGCGTCTTCGGGGTCGAGACCGGCGCCGTGAGCTGGGCCGTCCTGCTCTACCTCCTCGCGTTGTGCGCCTTCCTGCCAACCTTCGGGAAGCTGGCCGACCGCTGGGGGAGCCGGACGGTCCTTGGGTCGGGGTACGTCCTGTTCACCCTGGGGTCCCTGGCGTGCGGCTTCGCCCCCGGCCTCCCGGCCCTCTGCGCCTTCCGCTTCCTGCAGGGCGTGGGCGGCGCCATGATCTTCGCCACCGCCAACGCCGTGGTGGTTCAGCACCTGCCGGAGGCGGTGCGGGGGCGGGCGTTCGGCATCCTGGCCGTCTTCGGCAGCGTCGGGGTCGCCCTGGGGGCCCCCGTGGGCGGGTTCCTTCTTCACTACCTCGACTGGCGCTGGGTCTTCTTCGTCAATGTCCCCGCCGGCGTGGCGGGCGCCCTGCTGGCCTGGCTGGGCCTCCCCCGGGACCGGGCCGGCGACGGCGAACGGAAAAGCTTCGATCTCGCCGGGGCGGCGCTCAGCTTCGTCGCCCTCGGGGCCTTCATTTACTGCATCAACACCGCCCAGGACTACGGGTGGGTCGGGCACGGCGCCTTGGGGTCCGCGGCCGTCGCCCTCCTGGCCGGGGTCCTCTTCGTGGTCCGCGAGCGCAGGGCGCCGTCGCCGGTCCTGAACCTGCGGATCTTCTCCGATCGCAACCTGACGGCCGCCCTGCTCGGGACCCTGACCTCGACCCTGCTCCTGGACGGCTACAGCTTCCTGTTTCCCTTCTATTTCGACGGCGTCCGCGGCCTGACGCCCGACCGCATCGGGTTGCTCCTCATCGTCTTCCCCGCTGTCTCGGCCGTCCTGGGGCCCTTCCTCGGGGCCTGGGTGGACCGGGTGGGGCCCCGCCGGGTCTGCATCCTGTCCGCCGCCGCCATGGTGGCTTCGACGGCCCTTTTCCTCCTGTTCGGATCCGGAACGGGCTACGGGGTCGTCATCGCGGCGCTGGCCCTCTACGGGGCCGCCCTGGGGGCGTTCTTCGCCGCGGTGTCCACCCTGGTCATGAACCTCGCGCCCCCCGGCGAGGAGGGGATCGTGTCGGCCGCCAACGCTCTCTTCACCTTCCTCGGGTCCACGCTGGGGGTCTGCCTCTTCGAGGCCGTCTTCTCCTCCCCCTTCCCGGCGGGGGCGGCAAACACCGCGGCCCCGGCGGCCCTCGTCCTCACCGGTTACCACCGGGCGGCCCTGGCCGGGGTCCTCTTCGGCCTCGCCGTCCTGGCCACCGCCCTGGTCGCCCGGCCGGCTTCCCGTCCGGGCGCGCACCGCGCCCACTAGGAGGTCAACGTGTCCGAAACCGAGAAAGCCTTCGCCCTGTCTCACGCCCAACGCCAGATCTGGCGGGTGGAGCGCTCCCGGCCCGGTTCGGCCGTCAACCACGTCGCCGTCCTGGCCCGCCACCCCGGCGGGGCGGACGTCGAGCACCTCCGGGAAGCCGCCCGGGCGGTCTTCACCCGCCACGACGCCCTCCGGCTTCGGCTTCACCACTTCGGGTCGGAGGACCCCTCGGGCGTCCGGCAGTCCGTCGCCGCCCCCGGGGACGTCCGGATCGAGGAACGGTATTTCGGCACGAACCGCGGCGAGGAGGAGATGGAGCAGTGGGCCCGCCAGCGGGCGCGAACGCCCTTCGACCTCGAGGGCGGGCCCCTGGCGGAAATCGTGCTCCTCCGCTCCGACGAGGGGCGGCCGGCCTGGTTCTTCAAGGCCCATTTCCTGGCGTGCGACCCGTACAGCGCGCGGGCCGTGTTCAGCCAGGTCCTTCGGGACGCCGAGGCGCTCTCCCGCGGTGGGCCCGCGGGAGCCCCCGAGGCCGCGCCGTTCGAGTCCCGGGTGCAAAAGGAGCTGGATTACCTGGCCGGGCCGGAGGGGAAAGCCGACGCGGCCTGGTGGGAAGACCGTTTCCGAACCCCGCCCGAGGCGGTGAGCCCGACCTTCTCCACCGAGCGGGCGCCGACGCCCCGGGCCGGCGCCCTCCGCCGGCCGGCGCCCCCCGGGCTGTCGGCGCTTTTTCGGGAGCAGGCCCCCACCGATGCGGCCCTGGAGGACCTGGTGCTCGCGGCCTCGGCGGCCTATTGCCGACGGGCCCTCGGCGTCGAGGACTTCGTCCTGGGGCTTTTCCTGGACGGCCGGGTCGGTCCCCGGGCGGAGGAGACGGTCGGGTGTCACCTGAATGCCGTGCCGGTCCGCCTCCAGGTCCGGGACGGCGAACCCTTCGGGGCTTTCGTGGAGCGGGTGGGCGCCGCTCGCGCGGATGCGCGCCGCCATGGCCGGCTGCCCTTCGACGTGCTGTCCGACTCGCTCCAGTCCGCCTGGAACCAGAGCCCCGCCTTCCTGCTCAACTGGTGTGTCACCGTCGTTTCTTCGGAACAGCCGACGGAGGTCGAAATCGAGATCCTCGGCTCCGCGGAGAAAGCCCAGCCCCTGACCCTGTTCGTCCGACGGGAGCGGGATGGGCAGGTGATCTTCGACTGGCAGTTCCAGGAGGATCTGTACACCATAGGCCACGTGGAGGCCCTGCACTGGGCCGTGACCCTCCTGCTGGAGGGGGGGCTGCGGTCGCCCGGGACGCCCTTCGACGCCCTCCCCTTCGTCTCGCCGGAGGACCGGGCCCTGCTGGACCGCTTCAATTCAACCGAGGTCCCCTACGACGTGGAGCGGACGTTCGTCTCCCTCTTCGCGGAGACCGCCGCCCGTCACCCGGATCGGCCGGCGGTCCGGTTCCGGGAGAAGATCCTGACTTACCGGGAACTGGACGAAAAGTCCAACGCCCTGGCCCGGCGGCTGCGGGAGCTGGGCGCCGCGCGGAACGGCTGCGTGGGCATCCTGCTGGACCCCTGCCTGGAAATGCCGCTGGGCCTGCTCGCCATCCAGAAGGCGGGGGCGGCCTACCTGCCCGTCGACCCGGCCTACCCCCCCGACCGTGTCCGCTACATGCTGGAAGACGGGGCGGTACCGGCGCTCCTCACCCAGCGGCACCTGGCGGGGAAGGCCGGTTTCGAGGGGCCGGTCCTCCTCCTCGACGCGGACGAGACCTTCACCGGGGACCCCTCGCCGCTCCCGCCGGTGAACGACCCCGGGGACGCCGCTTACGTCATCTACACCTCCGGGACCACGGGCAAGCCGAAGGGCGTGGAGATCAGCCACCGCTCCCTCGTCCACCTCTGCCGCTACCAGGCGGATTTCGAGGGCATGACGCCGGAGGACCGCCAGTCCAAGTTCGCCGGTTTCGCCTTCGACGCCAGCGTTATCGAGTTCTTCCCGATCCTCTCGGCCGGCGGGTGCCTGGTGGTGGTCCCCGCGGAAAGCCGCCTGTCGCCCCGGGACGTCAACGCCTGTTTCGAGGAGAACGGCGTCACGCTCAGCATCCTCCCCACCCAGTTCGCCGAGCAGTTCATGGAACTGTGCGACAACCGGACCCTGCGCTGCCTGGAGATGGGCGGCGACAAGCTCCGGTCCGTTCGGAAACGGCCCTACCGGATCGTCAACGCCTACGGCCCCACCGAGTACACGGTGGAGGCCACCAGGTTCGAGGTGACCCGGCCCTGGGCCAACATCCCCATCGGCCGCCCCGTCCCCAACACGCGGGTGTACATCCTGGACCCCGCGGGGCGGGAGCAGCCGCCCGGCGCCGCCGGCGAACTGTGCGTCTCGGGCCTCGGGACCGCCCGCGGATATCGGAACCGGCCCGAGCTGACGGCGGAGAAGTTCATCCCCGACCCGTTCCGCCACGGTTTCCGCGCCTACCGGACGGGGGACCTCGCCCGCTGGCTCCCCGACGGCAACCTCGAGTTCCTGGGCCGGATCGACTTCCAGGTCAAGGTGCGGGGTTTCCGGGTGGAGCTGGGGGAGATCGAGGCCCAGCTGCTCCTGGTCCCCGGCGTGAAGGACGCCGTGGTCACGGCTCGCGGCGAGGGAGGCGACCATTGGCTGTGCGCCTACGTCGTGACGGAGACCGACCTCTCCGACGACGCGGTCCGGGAGGCCCTGGCGAAACCGCTGCCGGCCTACATGATCCCGGCCCGGATCGTGCGGCTGCCCGTGCTGCCCCTCACCCCCAACGGCAAGGTGGACCGCCGGGCCCTGCCGGACCCCGGCCCCCCCGTCGACCGGGACCGCCCCGTCAAGGCCCCGTCCACACCCACGGAGGCGAAGCTCGTCGAACTCTGGCAGGGGGTGCTGGGGGTTTCCCGCTTCGGGGTGGACGAGAACTTTTTCTCCCTCGGCGGCCACTCCCTCCGGGCCGTCATGCTCCAGGCGGCCATGGAGAAGGCCTTCGGGGTCCAGCTGCCCCTGCAGGCCCTCTTTGACACGCCCACCGTGGAAGGGCAGGCCGCCCGGGTCGAGTCCGGGAGCACCTCCCCCCACGCCCGGCTGGTCCCGGTCCCCGAGCGGGAGTTCTACCCCGCGTCCTCGGCCCAGAAGCGGCTCTACGCCGTGGAGAGCATGGGGCGTTCGGGCCTGTCCTACAACCTCCCCATGGTCCTCCGCATCGACGGCCCCCTCGACGCCGGCCGGCTGGCCGCGGCCGTAGAGGCCCTCACCGAGCGCCACGCGTCCTTCCGCACGGGCTTCGAGCTGCACGAGGGGGAGCCGGTCCAGCGCGTCCGGGCCCACGTCAAGGTGCGCATGGTCCGTTCCGAGGCCTCGCCCGACGAGGTGACCGAACGCTTCCGCGCCTTCGTGCGACCCTTCGACCTCGCCCGGCCGCCGCTGTTCCGCGTGGAACTCCTGAAACTGGGCCCGGACGCCCACGTCCTCCTCTTCGACGCTCATCACATCATCTTCGACGGGCTCTCGGTGGGGATCCTGCTGAACGAACTGCTGGACCTGTACGTCGATCGGGGCCTCCCCCCGCTGCCGCTCCAGTACCGCGACTTCGCCGTCTGGCAGGACGCGGCGCGGCGATCGGGCGCTTTTGCCGACCAGAAAGCCTACTGGACGGACCGTTTCCGGGAGGAGCCGCCCCGGCTGGAGATCCCCGTCGATTTCCCCCGGGGCGCCTTTGGCGGGGAGCAGGGGGACGTCTTCGTGCGGGCCGTGCCCGGGGGCCTTTCCGCCGCGGTCGACCGCCTGGCCGGCGAGACCGGGACCACGGCCTTCATGGTCTACCTGGCCGCTTACGCTGCGCTGCTCGGCCGCTACACCTCCCAGGAGGACGTCGTGGTGGGCGTCCCCTCCTCGGGCCGCGTCAGCGCCGCCCTGCAGGGGATCATCGGCATGTTCGTCAACAGCCTGCCCCTCCGCCTGGCCACCCCCCGGGCGGCCGCGTTCCGGGACCTCCTCTCCCGGGTGCGGGACGCCGTCCTGGGCGGGTACGACAACCAGGACTACCCGCTCGACGACCTCATCGACACCCTCGGCCTTCCCCGTGAAGCCGGCCGGAACCCGCTGTTCGAGACCATGTTCTCCATCGACGACTTCGCCGGCGAGGTGTCGTCGGGGGACCTCCGCCTGCACATGATGGTGCACGAGACCCGGGACGCCCAGTTCGATCTGGCCCTGGAACTCGCGTTGTCGTCGGCGGGGGCGTACACGCTCCGGCTGGAGTACCGTCGGGACCTCTTCCTCCCCGAGACCGCCCGTCGCTTCGCGGAACACTACCTCCGTTTCCTGGAGCGGGTCACCAGCGCGCCCGAAACCCCGCTGGGCGACATCGACATCCTCTCCGCCGAGGAGCGGCGCCTGCTGCTGGAGACCTTCAACGACACCGCCATGGACGTCCCGTCCGACAAGCTGCTCCACCAACTCGTGGAGGAACAGGCGGCCCGCCGGCCGGACCGGACGGCCCTGGTGGACGGGGACACCCACTACACCTACGCCGCCCTCAACGCCCGGGCCAACGCCCTGGCCCACCGCCTCCGCGGGGAACTTTCGGGGAAGGGTCCCCTCGTCGGCCTCCGGGTGGAACGGGGCGCCGACGGCATCGCGGCCATGCTGGCCGTCCTCAAGGCCGGCGGGGCTTACGTCCCCATCGACCCCCACTACCCGCCCGAGCGGGTCCTGACCATCCTGGAGGACGCCGGCGCGGCCCTCCTCCTCACCCAGCGGTCGCTGCGGCCGTCCGTCACCTTCGGGGGGACGGTGTGGGAGCTGGACGAGGCGTCCCTCTGGTCGGGCGGGACGGCCAACCCGTCAACGTCCGGCACCCCGGCGGACATGGCCTACGTCATCTACACCTCGGGCTCCACGGGGAAACCCAAGGGGGTGATGATCCCCCACCGGGGCGTCGTCAACCTGGTGACCTGGCACGCCCGTTTCCACGGCCTGACGCCCGACGACGTCTGCGCCGAGTACGCCTCCTTCAGCTTCGACGCCTCGGTGGTGGAGATCTTCTCCCCGCTGGCGGCCGGGGCCTGCCTCCACGTGCTGCCCGAGGGCGTCCGCCTCGACCTGGGGGCCCTCAACCGGTACCTCGAGACCCACGGCGTCACCTACACGGACCTCCCCACCCAGCTGTGCGAGGCCTTCATGGAGAACACGGACAACCGCTCGCTTCGCCGGCTCTCGACGGGGAGCGAGAAGCTGAAGAAGTTCACGCCGCGCAACTACGTCCTGGTGGACGAGTACGGCCCCACCGAGTACACGGTGGACGCCACCGCCTTCGTGGTGGAACGCCCCCACGCGAAGTCCCCCATCGGCCGGCCCGTGGCCAACACGCGGGTCTACATCCTGGACCCCGGCGGGAAACTGCTGCCCGTGGGCGTGCCGGGGGAACTGTGCATCGCCGGCGCGCAGCTGGCGCTGGGGTACCTCAACCGGCCGGAGCTGACGGCGGAAAAATTCGTGGAAGACCCCTTCCGGCCCGGCGAGCGGATGTACCGGACGGGGGATCTGGCGAGGTGGCTCCCCGACGGCAACGTGGACTTCATCGGCCGCAAGGACTTCCAGGTGAAGATCCGCGGCTTCCGCATCGAGCTGGAGGAGATCGAGAGCCGCCTCCGCCAGGTGGGGGGCGTGGAGAACGCCGTCGTCCTGGCGAAGACCGACGCCGGCGGGAACGCCTTCCTGGTGGGCTACCTGCAGTCGGCGGCCGGCCTGGACCTCGAGGCCGTGAAGCGTGAACTGGCGACGGGGCTGCCCGACTACATGGTCCCGGCGGTGTTCGTACGTCTGGCGGCGTTCCCGCTCAACGTCAGCGGGAAGGTGGACCGCAAGGCCCTCCCCGAGCCCGAGCAGGTCTGCGACGCCGCCGTGGTGCACGTGGCGCCCCGCAACCCCGTGGAAGCGGCGGTGGCGGCCGCCTGGGAGAAGGTGCTGGGCCTCTCGGACGTGGGGGTCTACGACAACTTCTTCAGCCTCGGGGGGCACTCGCTCAAGGCGGTTGCCCTGGTGGCGCTGCTTCAGAAGGAGTTCGAGGTCACGGTCAACGACGTCTTCACCGCCCAGACGGTGGCGGAGCTGGCGCTGCGGGTCAAGCCGCTGCAGGACAACATTCGCCTCCGCCTGGAAGCGCTTCGGACGCTGGGCGAGACGGCGAAAGCGGAGCCGGAGGTCCCATCCGGCCTGGAGGGGGCGATGGCGGAGTACCGCCGGCGCATCGCCGACGAGGCGGCCCTCGACCCCGGGCCGCCGCGAGGGTGGGGAGACGTCCTGGTGACGGGCGCCACGGGCTTCCTGGGAGCCTACCTGGTTCGCGACCTGGTGGAGGGGCGGGTTCCGGGGGCGAACCCCGGCAGGGTCCGGACCGTGGTCCGGGCCGACTCGGCGGAGCAGGCCGCCCGGCGGCTGGCCGACAAGCTGGACTTCTACTTCGGGAAGGGGTGGTTCGCGGCGCACCGCGACCGCCTGGATGCGCTGCCGGGGGACCTGGGCAGCCCGAACCTCGGCCTGGGTGACGCCGCCTACGCCGACCTGGCCTCGGGGGTGGAGGCGATCTTCCACCCGGCGGCGCTGGTGAAGCATTACGGCCTCCGGGAGGAGTTCGAGAAGGCCAACGTGACCGCCACGGCCAACCTCCTGGCCCTGGCGCGCACCGGCCGGCCCAAGGCCTTTCACCACATGTCCACCCTCTCGGTGGGGTGGGGGGACGTCCCCGGGGTGTCGCAGCTCCTATTCACCGAGTACACCGGGGACGTCGGCCAGCGCTCCGGCAACCTCTACCTGGAGACGAAACTGGAAGCGGAGGGCCTCGTGCGGCAGGCCATGCGGGACGGGGTCCCGGCCTCCATCTACCGGCTGGGCAACATCACCTTCGACTCGGAGACCGGGCGTTGCCAGGAGAACATCGGAGACAACGGCTTCTTCCAGCAGGTGCGGGCCTACGTCAACCTGGGGGCGGTCCCCGACCTGTACGACCGCGCCGACCTCTCCTTCGTGGACGGCACCAGCCGGGCGGTCCTCACGCTGGCCCTTCGCCCCGGGCTCACGGGACAGACCTGGCACGTCCTCAACCCCGAGGCCGTCTCCCTCTGCGACGTGCTCACCGCCGGGTACGGGCGCCGGGTCGGCTTCGGGCGCCTGAACGTGGCGCCCCTGCGCTTCCGGCACTTCGTGGACCGCCTGATCGGGCATTACGGCCAGAGCGGTTTCAGGGAGTACATCGAGAACCTGCTCCTCCACCAGGGGTGGCTCGAGACGGTCGGCGAGGGGAAAACGGCGCCGCCGGTGGACCGCGTCGACCGCACGGCGGGCATGCTGGAAAGGCTCGGGTTCACCTGGCCCGCCCTGGACCCCGCGCGGATGCGGCCCCTGCTCACGGCGGCCCTCGGGGACCGGGTCCGCTTCCTCCGGTCCTGCCCCAACCTCTCGCCGCTCGAGGCGGAGGACCTGGAGGAGATGGCGGCCCTGGCCCGCCTGGAGCACTTCCGGGACGGCGACGACCTCTACTGGGAGGGGGAGACGCTTCGCCGCGTCTTCGTCGTCCAGGAGGGTGTCGTGGAGATCGCCCGGCGCTCCCGGGAAGGGTGGCACGGGGTCCTGGGCGTGCGGGGCCCGGGCGACCTGGTGGGGCTGACGGACCTCACGGCCAACCGGCCGGTCCGGGCCATCGCCACGGCCATCCTGGGCGACGTGCGGGCGCTGGCCTTCCGCACGGACGATTTGCGGGAGACGGCCCTGAACCGGCCCCGGCTGATCCTGGCCCTGATGCGCGCCCTCGGCCGCCGCGTGGACGACCTGGAGGCCCTGCTGGTGGACATGGGCTGAGGGCGGGGAAAACCGGGCTCCCCGGCTGTCAGTCAAGCTATGCCCATCGTGGCTGTCCGACTTGTCTGACCTGTCTGACTTGTCTGACCTGTCTGACCCTTCCGAGCCTCACCTTGCCCTCCATGCTGACCCGGGCAGCCTCTGCGTTGTCATTTTTTTGCAGAAGGGCAAACAGAAATTTTCGGATTTCCCCCCGCGAAAACGTTATTAAGGGTGAGATCAAAGGAGGGGGAAATGAGCAATTCAAAGAACTCACCCAGCGCTGAAGGGTCCGACAGGTCCGACAGGTCCGACAGGTCGGACAGGTCGGACAAGTCAGACAAGTCAGACAAGTCAGACAAGTCGGACACCATTGAACAAGAAGCCTCTCACCTGAAGCCCAATGATGACTCCATGCGCCTGCTCCCGCACTACGGCGGCTACCGGAAACTGAGAAGTTTCCAGGCCGCACAGCTCATCTACGACGCGACCGCCGCCTTCTGTGAGCGCTTCGTCGACCGGCGCTCCCGGACTCACGACCAGATGGTGCAGGCGGCACGGAGCGGGTGTCAGAACATCGCCGAGGGGAGCATGGCCTCGGCAACCTCCCGGCGGACGGAACTCAAGCTGACCAACGTGGCCAAAGCCAGCCTGGAGGAGCTGCTGCTCGACTACGAAGACTTCCTGCGCCAGAGGGGGTTGGCGAAGTGGGCGAAAAACTCCGCCCAGGCGATGGAGGTGAGGGTTGCCTGTAGACCGGCTGATTCAGGCGGGTCAAACAGGCGGGGAGGGTGGGAAAGGTCCGACAGGTCCGACAGGTCCGACGAGTCCGACAAGTCCGACAAGTCCGACAGGTCCGACAGGTCCGCCAAGCCCACTCTCCCCGACGCGCCGAGCCGGTGCGATTCTCCCGATCCTTACCACCTCGCCGAGGCCCCTGCCGAGGTGGCGGCCAACACCCTGATCTGCCTGATCAACCAGGCGGTCTACCTGTTGAAGCGCCAGCTCGAGAGCTTGGAGAGAGAGTTCCTCGAGCACGGCGGCTTCACCGAAAGCCTTTATCGGAAGCGTTCGGAGTATCGGCGGAAGCAGGAGGAAACAACGATGTCAGACAGGTCGGACAAGTCTGACAGGTCTGACAGGTCTGACAAGTCGGACAAGTCAGACAAGTCGGACAAGTCTGAGAGGCCCTCAACCCCCGCCTGCCCCCGGTGCGGGCGGCTCATGCGGCTTCGAACGGCCCGGCGGGGCCCCCGTGAGGGGCAGCCGTTCTGGGGATGCCCCGCCTTTCCCGACTGCACGGGCACCCGGCCGGCAGAAGCCGGCGGAAGCGAATGACCACCGTGAGGAAAGGTCAATGAGGCTTTGAGGAGTGTTGTCAGGCCCCGGGGATCGGCAGGCCGTGCTGGCGGAGGAAGGTGAGCTTGTCCCAGTAACCGCGCTGGAAGCGGATGAGGCCGTCCGTCACGTGGAAGAAGCCGCACCCGCGCAGGCCCAGCGGGTCCCGCCACTCCAGGATGGCCCACTCGCCGTCCTCGAAGAGGTTCTCAACGATGCAGACCATTTCCGCGGCTGCGAAGGCCCCGGCGAACATCCGCCGGATCGCCTCGCGGCCTGCCACCGGTTCCTCGGCCACCTGGTGGTTGACGGCGTCGGCGTGATACATCGCCGCGAGGGCGTCGGCGTCCCGGCGGTTGAAGGCCTCCACCCAGGCTGTGACCCGGTTCTTCGGTTTCATGTGGCATCCCTGTCCTTGGGTTTCCTGCCCGGGTTGAGGGTTGCCGTGGTCTTCGCCCGGCCTCCGTCACCCGGTTCGTGAACAGCACGCGTTCGTCATGCTCTCTTCGCCAGGCATCACCGGAGGGGGCGGCCAAAAGCCGGGGCGGTCCTTCCGAAACCGCCCGCCTCCGATTGAAGGCCCGACAGGGACATTATACGCCGGAAGGGCCGCGAATCAAGGCCGGCCCGGGCCTGTCGGGGCGGGGTGGGTAACCGGTTGCAACCTTCCGGCGTCTCCCGGGTTGAACGGCTGTTGCCGCGGGCTGTTCCCCCCGCTCGTTTCCGACAGGAGAGATCGATGAAAAAAAACGCCTACCTGATCCCCCTTTTGGCCGGGTTGTTCTTCCTGCCGGCATCGCCCGCCCGGGCGGAAGAACGGTCCGGGCCGGCGGCGGCGGGGAACACCGTCGGGCTGCTGCTGCGCCTCCCCGAGTCGTGGGACGGCTACACCTTCTTTGCGCCCCTCAACGCAAAGACCACCTTCCTCGTGGACCCTTGGGGGCGCCTGGTCCGATCCTGGGAAAGCGACTACTCGCCGGGGAATGCGGCTTACCTCCTCCCGGGCGGTCACCTGCTCCGGACGGGGCGGGTCCCGGGGAACTTCACCCTGTCGGGCGGGGGGGCGGGCGGGGTGGTGGAACGGTACGACTGGGACGGCAACCGGCTCTGGCAGTACTTCTACGTCACCGACACCCACCGGCAGCACCACGATGCCTGCCCCATGCCCAACGGGAACGTCCTGCTGATCGCGTGGGAGTCGAAGACCCGGGCGGAGGCGCTCGCCGCCGGGCGCAAGCCGGACCGGGTCACCGCCGACGGGTTGTGGCCGGACACCGTGATCGAGGTTCGCCCCACCGGGCCCACCACCGGCGAGGTGGTCTGGGAGTGGCACACCTGGGACCACCTGGTCCAGGACTACAGCGCCGCCCGTCCCGATTACGGCGACCCCGCCGCCCACCCGGAGCGGGTTGACCTCAACTACACCGCCCCGGGTTTTCTGCCCGCAGCGGCCGACTGGATGCACACCAACGGCGTGCACTACAACGCGGCGCTCGACCAGGTGGTCCTCAGCGTGCGCCACTTCAGCGAGTTCTGGGTCATCGACCACGGGACCACCCCGGCGGAGGCGGCCGGTCACACCGGCGGTCGGCGCGGCCGGGGCGGCGACCTCCTCTACCGCTGGGGCAACCCCGCCGCCTACGGCCGGGGGACGACCGGCGACCAGGTGTTCTACGGCCAGCACCACGCCCACTGGATCGCCGACGGGTTGCCCGGCGCGGGGCATTTCCTGGTGTTCAACAACGGCGGGGGGCGGCCGGGCGCCGACTACTCGTCGGTGGACGAAGTCTCGCCGCCGCTGGACGCCACGGGCGGCTACCTCCTGGACAGCGGCGCGGCGTTCGGGCCGGAGGCGCTGACCTGGAGTTACGTCGCCCCCGTCCCTCCGGACTTCTACGCCTCCTACATCTCGGGCGCCGTCCGGCTACCCAACGGGAACACCCTGGTCTGCCACGGGCCGTACGGGACCTTCTTCGAGGTCACCCCGGCGGGGAAGACGGTGTGGGCCTACGTGAACCCGGTGACCGGAGACGGGGCGCTGATGCAGGGGGAAACGGTCCCCGGCACCTCGGCCAACAAGGAGAACAGCACCTTCCGGGCCTATCGCTACGCGGCGGACGGCCCGGAACTGTCGGGGATCGATCTGACGCCGGGCGGGTACATCGAAGGGTACCGGGACGGGGATGTGAACGGCGACCTGCGGACGGACAGCCGGGACCTTCAAATCCTCCTGCTGGTGGTGTCGGGGATCCTCCCTTCCGGGAATCCCCCCTGTACGTACCCCGAACGCGCCGACTTCGACGCGGGGGGGACCCTCGACGCCACCGACCTGGCCGCCCTCGCCGCCCTTCTCGCGGAATAAGCTTCACGCAAAGACGCCAGGGCGCAAAGCCTCGCAAAGAAACCCCACTGATTGTTTCATCTTATCTTTGCGAGGCTTGGCGGCTTCGCGTCCTGGCGTGAGGCCGGGACGATCTATAATCCTTGGCGGGAGAATGATCTGAAAACCGGCTCGCTTCCCATCGGAATCCTGCATGATTCAATGGAATTTCTTCCGATTTTTCCCCTTTTCGTGTAGAATCCCCGGTTTTTCGGGGCCGGCCGGCGCCGCGTCTTGGCGCACCCCGCCCACCGCCCCGCATCCGACGCGTGAAGAGAGGCAGCCATGACGACCCCCGGCGCCCACTGGGTGCGCAACGAGACGATCCGCAACGTGGCCATCATCGCCCACGTCGACCACGGCAAGACCACCCTGGTGGACCACATGTTCCGCCAGGGCGGCGTGTTCCGCGAGGGGCAGGCCGTGGACGAGCGCGTGATGGACAACCTGGACCTGGAGCGGGAACGCGGCATCACCATCGCCGCCAAGAACTGCTCCGTCCGCTGGAAGGGCGTGAAGATCAACATCCTGGACACGCCCGGGCACGCCGACTTCGGCGGCGAGGTGGAACGCGCCCTGAACATGGTGGACGGCGCCATCCTCCTGGTGGACGCCTCGGAGGGCCCGCTCCCCCAGACCCGGTTCGTCCTGCGCAAGGCCTTCGACGGCCGCAAGCGGATCGTGGTGGTCATCAACAAGATCGACCGCAAGGACGCCCGACCCCAGGAAGTCCTCAACGAGATCTTCGACCTCTTCATCGACCTGGGCGCCGACGACGAGCAGATCGAGTTCCCGGTGCTCTACGCCATCGGGCGGGAGGGGATCGCCCGGCGGGCCCCCGACGGGCCCGATACGGACCTGTCGTGCCTGATGGACACCATCCTGGAGGAAGTCCCCGCCCCGCTTCACGACCCCCGGCAGCCCTTCCAGATGCTGGTGTCGGACCTGGACTACTCCGACTACCTGGGCCGGCTGGCCGTGGGGAAGGTGGTCCACGGGACCGCCCGCCGCAACGAGGACCTGGCCTGCGTGGACAAGTACGGCAATGCCAACCCGCTGCGCGTCACCAAGCTCCAGGTCTATGACGGCGTCCTCCTCGCCGAGTCGGAGACGGCCGCGCCGGGGGACATCGTGATCCTCTCGGGGATCGAGAAGGTCGAAATCGGCGACACCATCTGCACCCGGGAAAACCCCCGCGCCCTCAAGCGCATCGCCGTGGACGAGCCCACCATCGCCATGATGTTCACCATCAACACCTCCCCCTTCTCGGGGCGGGACGGCAAGCTGGTCCAGTCCACGAAGATCCGCGAGCGGCTCTTCAAGGAGACCCTCCGCAACGTGGCTCTGCGGGTGGAAGAGCCGGTGGACTCCGACTGCTTCGTCGTCAAGGGGCGGGGCGAGCTGCAGATGGCCATCCTCATCGAGACCATGCGCCGGGAGGGCTTCGAGCTGGGCGTGGGGCGGCCCCAGGTGATCCTCAAGCGGAAGGAGAGCAAGGTCTTCGAGCCCATCGAGCACCTCTTCGTGGACTGCGCCGAGGAGTTCACCGGCGTGGTGACGGAAAAACTCCAGCGACGCAAGGGGCGGATGCTCAACCTCTCCAACCGGGGCTCGGGCCGTGTCCGGCTCGAGTTCTCCATCCCGTCCCGCTCCCTCATCGGCTACCGGGGCGAGTTCCTCACCGACACCCGCGGGACGGGCATCCTCAACGCTTACCTCCTCGGCTACGAGGAGCACCGGGGCGACTTCCCCACCCGACTGACCGGCTCCCTGGTCTCGGACCGCCAGGGGGAGGCGGTGGCCTACGCCCTCTCCAACCTGGAGCCGCGGGGTGTTCTCTTCGTCGAGCCCGGCGAGCCGGTCTACGAGGGGATGGTGGTCGGGGAGCACAACCGGGAGAACGACATCGACGTCAACCCCTGCAAGGCCAAGAAGCTCACCAACATGCGCAGTTCCACCAAGGACCTGGCGGTGATCCTGACCCCCGTCCAGCCCCTGAGCCTGGAGAAGGCCCTCAACTTCATCCGCGACGACGAGTTGGTGGAGGTGACCCCCAACGCCATCCGCATCCGGAAGGTCACGCTGTCCCTCACCGACCGCCACACCCAGCGTTACGCGAGAAACCTCAAGGAATAGAAGGCGTTGCGCAGACCGGGCCGGCGCCGGACGGCGGCCATGCTGCCGGTTCGCCGGACCCGGGGCCGGTCACCGACTACCTCGGTGCGGGTTCGGGCTCGGACCGTGTTTTGTGGGGCGGGAGCATCAACCGCCGTGCCCAGTATCGCCGCGCCGCGCGCCGCCCAAAACGCTCACCCAGCCTTCCGGGGGCGGATCTGGGCTTCCGCCTGGTCCGGAGCGCTCGGTGAAAATCTGAGCTCAAGGTCCTGTCGAAAAATATTTGCGCTTTCACGAAAAAGAACTTCTGTTTTCTCGGAACAACCCGGCAGACTTATACACGCACAGTCAAAAGGGTTTTTCCTGGACAGAACCGGGTGAGGCGGATCTCTCCCGGTAGAAGCAAAAGAGCCCCGGGAGGGGCTCGTGTGTGGCGGAGGCGCATGGGAATCGAACCCACCTGCGACCCGATCCGGGCCGCCCAACGGTTTTGAAGACCGCGCAGGACACCAGTCCCGACTCGCCTCCGAAGCTGCATTATCCCCCCTTTCGCCCCGGGCGCGCAAGCCGTTTTTCCGGGGTTCTCCCGAAAACGCCTTCCGGACGGGCGGCGCCCGCGAAGGAACGCCGGGCGGAACGCACCCCGCGGCCCCGGGTGACCCCGGCGCCCAGCCCCGGATACCGCTTGACAGGAATCGCCGGCAGACGGACAATCGTGCAGCTTGAAGACCTGCTGAAATCTGGGGGGAGGGACACGTTGTTTCACGAGGACATACCCGGCCGCTTCCGCAGCGCCGACGAACTCATCCGGGCGTTCTACACCCGGGTTTGCCGCTCGGCCGGCCTTCCCGGGACCACCCTCCGCGATCTCGTGGAGACCCTGGTCCGGGACGTCGCCGCCTACCACGGCCGCTGTGCCGCGGCCTGCCAGGTCTTCGACGAGGCCGGGGGGTTCAGCTTCCGGGTTGCCCAGGGTTTCTCCGGCGCGGGGGATGCGTCTCACGCCCCCTGCGCCGTCGAGAGCCGGGGGTGCAACTGCTCCATGGCCTTGAAAGACGACCCGGCCGGGGTCGTCGTCTCGGCGGCCGGCGCCCTGGTCCTCGACGACGCACCCGCCAGCCTGCAGTCGACGACCGAGAGGGGGCTCGGGTACCTGCGGGGCGAGTGCCTCCGCCTGGGGATGCCCCACCTGGCCATCCTTCCCCTCGCGTCCTCCGATCACCGGGTCTCCGGGTGTTTCCAGTTGGCGGTGGAGCGCCCCGACGACCGCTGCCGGGAACTGGTCGATGCCCTGGGACGGGAATCCGACCCCCTCGCGCGGATGATCCGGCAGATTCAGCGGGTGATCACCCGGGATTTCCTCCTGGATCAGATCGCCGAGTCCGTCATCCTGCTGGATGCCCGGGGAAGTCTCCACTACGCGAACAAGACGGCCGCCCGCCGCTTCGGGATCCCCCGCGAGCAGGTCATCGGGCGGAACATCCGGGAAGTGGTCCCTGCGGAGATTATCGAGCGGAGGATTGCCCGGATGTGGGAAAAATACCACCAGGGCAGCGAGATGGTTTTCGAGGACACCCGTGACCGGGTCCACTATCGCCACCAGACCTTCCCCGAGCTGGACCCCGAGGGGAACCTCCTCTCCCTGACCGTCATCTCGACGGATGTCACCGCCCTCCGCGAGGCCGAGGCGACCATCCGGGAACGGTCCCGGGCCGACCGGCTGCTGACGATCCTGTCCGAGCGATTCGCCCGGCTCACCGCGCGGGAGTTCATTCCGGGCCTCCGGAACGCCCTGATGGAGATCGGCGGGTTCATGGCCGCCGACGCCGCTTTCGTCATGTGGGCGGACACGGAGATCACCCGGATCGAGAGCGTCCACGCGTGGGTGTCCGACGATTTGCCGGAGGTGCGGGCCCGGCTGGACGCGTGCCGGAACTTCCCCGCGGGGATCTTCCGGGAATCCTGCTCCCGCGGTTTCTTCTCCCACGACGGGATCGGCGCCTTTGCCGGAATCCAGGACGGCGACCGGGAACTCCTGGGAGGGCTCTGCCCGAGGTCCCTCCTCGTCTTCCCGCTCTTCCGGGGCGGGGTGCCTTCGGGGGTGATCGGGGCGCTGACGAAGCGCGAGCCCAAGACGTGGAGCGAGGCCGACGTCACGGTCGGACGCCTCGTCTCCCGGATTCTCTCCCACGTTTCCGAGCGGGTCGCCATGGAACGGGAGCTGCGCCGGAGCCAGGCCCTCCTGCAGGCCGTCGTCTCTGCCATCCCCCTGGAGTTCTTCATGATTGACCGGGAGGGCCGGTACTGCCTGGCCAACGATCTGGTCACGCGGCACTACGGCGACCTTGTCGGGCGGAAGCCGGCGGACCTCGCCCCCAACGAGACGGTGCTCGCCCTCTGGCTGGACAACAACCGGCGGGCACTGTCCGGGGAGGAAGTCCGCGAGGAGCAGGTCTACGAGATCGGAGGGCGCAACCGCTGCGTCTTCAGCGTTCTGAACCCTGTCAAGGTAGAGGGGACCGTGGTGGGTGCCGTCGTCCTGAACCTGGACCTGACGGATTTCCGCCGGCTCGAGACGGAGTTTTCCCTGGAACGCCAAGCCTGGGACGAAGCCGGGGAGGTTTTCCGGAGGTGCCGGGAAAGCCTGCGGGACGAGATCGCTCCCCGCCTGGCCGTGGCCCTGGAACGGCTCGACCCGGCACGCCCCCTCTCCCCCGAGGCTTCCCGGGCCGCACGCGAGGCCTTGCAGTCGGCCCTCGACGAGGTTTTGCGCCGCCTCGAGCCCCCGGACCCCGAGGGGGCCCCGCCGAGGCCGTCCTCCCTGAAAAAGTTCTGGCTCCCGACCCGGGCCGTGTTTCCCCCGCCCCGCGTCCCGGGGTGCCCGAAGAAATCCCGGAAACGCTGAAGCCCGGGGCGCACCCTTCAGGACGTGCGCGCGGGCCGGATCACGGGGAAGGCGATGGTGAAGGTGCTCCCCTCGCCCGGGGTGCTCTCCACGCCGACGGTTCCCTGGTGAGCCGTCACGATGTACCGGACGAGGCTCAGCCCGATGCCGCTCCCCCGGACACGGCGGACCGCGATGTTCCCGCTGCGGAAGAACTTCTCGAAAATCCGGTTCTGTTCCGAGGGGGAGATGCCGATGCCGTTGTCCCGGACCCTGAGTTCCAGGGCCCCGTCGGCGGCGGCGAGGTCCACCTCGATCCGGCGGTCGGCCGCCTTGCCGTACTTCACGGCGTTGTCCAGGAGATTGAGCAGGACGAGGGCCAGGGCGTTGCGGTCCCCCATGATCCGGGGGAGGTTCTCCGCGATGGAGAGGCGGATGGACACCTTCTCCTTCTTCATGAGGACCTCGAAAGCCTCCAGGTGGCGGGTGACGATCTCTCCCAGGTCCAGTGGCTCGAGGCTGAATTTCTGAATCCCTCGCTCCAGGTTGGAGAAATCCAGGATGTTGTTGATGAGGAACGTCATCCGCTCCGTTTCGGACAAGATGATCTCCAGGTACTCCCGCCGCGTGCTCTCGTCCCGGCCCCGCCCCAGCACCAGCATCTCGCTGAACATCTTGATGAGTGCCAGGGGGGTCTTGAGCTCGTGGGAAACGTTCCGGAAGAACTCCTCTTTCTGGAGGCTCAGTCGCGTTTCCTCCCGCCGGCTCAGGTAGACCAGGAACCAGGCGGAGAAAATGAGCACCACGCTGATTCCCACCAGGGAGAAGTTGAGAACGCGGCGGCGCCGCTCGGACTCCACCAGTTCCGAGACGTTCCGCGGGGAGTACTGGAGCAGCCATCGGTAGAGCACGTTGGGGAATCGCTGTTCCGCGAAGTACTTCCTGGACAGCTGGGACGACCATCCGTAGATCACGTTGTTCTCGTAGTCCTTCACGCTGACGTAGCAGGTTTTCTCGAGGTCGGTGAAGAAGGGGGCCAGGAAGGCGGGGGGGTCTTCCAGGTCGTACTCGTAGACCAGAAAGTAGGGGACGGGGTCCCCCGGGAAGGTGAACTTCAGGAAGGTGAAGAGGGCGGACTTCTTGAAGTCCAGGGTGGCATGGAGGTGGTAAGGGGTCAGCGGGAGGATCATGGGGAACTGGACCTGGGGCAGGACTTTCTCCCAGTACGGCTTCACCCGGGCCAGGTTCGCGGGGAACAGGGGGCGCCCGTGGGCGTCGAGCAGAAAGATCCCCTTCAGCGGTTTCCGGAGGTGACCGGCCTGGAGGGCCACCTTCTGGATCATCTCGTCCGGGCTCTGGGCCGTCAGGAAGTTGAACAGACCCATGTCCAGGGTGTCGATCTGCTGCTCGATGCGCTCGATGACCTGGTTTCCGAGGCGGAGGTTGCTCTGGATCAGGGAGGTCTCGAGGACGTTCTCGCCCTCCCAGAGGAAGCGGCTCGTCAGGATACCCATGGTGATGGTGGCGGCCAGGACCACCACGGTCCCGATGAGGAACAGTCGGTTCTTGAAGGGTCTCAGAAGGTCCATGGTCTCTCTCCGCGCCCTTTCGTCCCGAACCTCACCCCTTCACGCGCCGGAAGACGATCTCCGCGGCGGCATCGCGAACTTCCCCGGTCAGGACGCCGTCGTCGGCGATGTCCCGGAGGTCCTGGGCGTGAAGCAGCGGGAGCAGGCGGAGCGACAGGTCCGGCGGGGTGTAAGGGTTTCTCGCCAGGGAGAGCTTCACCTCGTAGATCACTCCCCAGCGCGGGCTGCGGGAAACTTCCCGGAGGACCGCCGGCCGGTTCGGTCGCCGCGAGGCGATGCGGAGGACGTGCCGCAACGTCAGCCGGGAGTTGAGGAGCAGCCGGCGGACCACCTCGTGATCCGGGTCGAACAGGAGGCGGTCCAGGGTGTTCGGGTCGCGGGACATGGCCAGGGACCGCCGTTCACCGCAGGTCAGTTCGTTGGCCAGCTGGTTCGGGTCCGGCAGGAAGTCCGATCGGAGGCCCCGGGGCTGGGGCGGGCGGCGGAGGAAGTGCATCAGCAGGTCCGTGTTCTGCACGTGGGCGCGGTTGAGAACCTGGCGGACGTAGTCGCCGGGCCTTGCGTCCAGCTTCTCGTGCACCGCGTTGAGGGACCCGAGGATGGTCATGAAATCGCTCAGCCCTTTCTGCGCCTGCTCCAGGATGAAGTGCAGGGCGTCGGCGAACTCCTGGGGCGGGAGGGCGATGAGGCGCTCGGCGAGCCGGATCGCCCGGATCCGGGTGTCGGGGATCCGAAGGGCGAACTCGACCCAGTTTCGCACCGATTCCTGGAGGGACTCCCCGGGGGGTGCCCCCGTCAGGCCGGGCGAGTGCAGGGTCACCGTCCTGGTTTGCGGTCGATCGGCCATTCCTCGAACCCCTCCGGCGTCCGGCGGCCCCGCCGACGCCCGCCCCAGTATAATATCGATCCGATGAAACAATGATTCTTTTTTGACTTTTCGGGCATGCGAAAGTATCATGGCGGTTCCGGCTCAGGAAAACGCGGCGCCACGTCGTCCGCCGTCCCAGCCCGGAGGGAGGATATCGGTCGGGAGGTGCGGGGTGAGGGAAAAAATCAAGCTGAGAGACCGGACGGCCCTCGACCACTGGACCATCGACGAGGCCCGGGGCCTCTATGGGATCCACCAATGGGGCAAGGGGTTCTTTGACATCAACAGCCGCGGCAACGTCATCGTGATGCCGGAGAAAAACGATCAGAAGTACCTCGACATCAAGGCGTTCATCGACGAACTTCAGATGCGGGACATCAACACGCCCCTCCTCATCCGCTTCACCGACATCCTCAAGCAGCGCATCGAGGAGATCCAGAGCGCCTTCCAGAAAGCCATCTCCGATTACGGCTACGCCGGGAAGTACTACGGCGTCTACCCGGTCAAGGTCAACCAGGGGAAACAGGTCGTCGAAGACATCATCGACTTCGGCAGCCCGTACCAGTACGGCCTGGAGGCCGGCACCAAGGCCGAGTTGCTCATCGCCCTGGCCACCACCGACACCCCCGGTGCCCTCATCATCTGCAACGGCTACAAGGACAACGAGTTCATCGAGACGGCCCTCTGGGGCACCAAGCTGGGCCGCAACGTCATCATCGTCATCGAGAAGCCCTCGGAGGTGGACACCGTCATCAAGTTGGCCGCCAGGATGAACGTGGAGCCGGTCATCGGCATTCGGGCGAAGCTCGCCGCCCGGGGCCGCGGGAAGTGGGAAAGCTCGGGCGGGGACAAGTCCAAGTTCGGGCTCTTCCCCTCCGAGATCCTCGAAGCGGTGGAAAAGCTGAAGAAGCACGGCCTTCTCCCGGGGCTTCGACTCCTCCATTTCCACCTGGGCTCCCAGATCACCTCCATCCAGAGCATCAAGGAGGCCCTCCGGGAAAGCACGCGGATCTTCTCCGAGCTGGTCCGTCTGGGGGTGGACATCCGCTTCTTCGACGTCGGGGGCGGCCTGGCCGTGGATTACGACGGGTCCCAGACCAACTTCTCGTCCAGCGCCAATTACACCCTCGACGAGTACGCCAGCGACATCGTCTGCGCCCTCTCGGAGATCTGCGAGGAGCAGAGCATCCACCACCCCCACATCGTTTCCGAGAGCGGCCGTGCCCTGGTGGCCTACTCGTCGGTCCTGGTCTTCAACATCCTGGGGACCAGCGAACTGGTGGTGGGGAACAGCCGCCCGGCCATCCCCGAGGACGCCCCGGACCCGGTGGTCGCCATGCAGGAGATCGTGGAGGGGTTGACCGTCAAGAACTTCCAGGAATCCTACCACGATGCCCTCCAGATCCGGGAGGAATCGCTGACCCTCTTCAACGTGGGGATGCTCTCCCTGGAGCACCGGGCCATCGTCGAGCAGCTCTTCTGGCTCGCCTGCCAGGGCATCGCCAAGATCATCAACGGCCTCGACTACGTCCCCGACGAACTGGAGAACCTCGACCGGTTCATCTCCGACACGTATTACGGGAACCTGTCGGTCTTCCAGAGCCTCCCCGACCACTGGGCCGTCAAGCAGCTCTTCCCCCTCATGCCCATCCACCGGCTCAACATCAAGCCCACGCGCAAGGCGACCCTTGCCGACATCACCTGCGACTCCGACGGGAAGATCGACCAGTTCATCGACCTGCGGGACGTGAAGAACACCATCGAGCTGCACGAGTTCAGCGAGAAGCAGCCCTACTACCTCGGCGTCTTCCTGGTGGGGGCCTACCAGGAGGTGCTGGGGGACCTCCACAACCTCTTCGGGGACACCCACATCATCCACATCAGCATCACGGGGAAGAACAAGTACCACATCGACAAGCTGATCGAGGGCGACACCGTCCGCGACGTCCTGGGGTACATGCAGTACCAGAAGCGGGACATCGTCGGCATGGTCCTCAAGGCGGTGGAGGAAGGGATCGAAAAAGACCGCATCACCATCAAGGAGTCGGCGCGCATCAAGAAGTTCCTCGAGGAAGGGCTCGAGGGGTACACCTACATGGAATGAACCCCCGCCGCGGCGCGTCGGGGGGACCCGAGATCAGGGAGGATCCACACGATGAGAGTGCTGGTTCTGGGAAGTGGAGGACGGGAGCACGCCATCTGCCGCCAGGTGGCCGAGAGTCGGCGGCTGCAGGTGCTCTACTGTGCACCGGGCAGCGACGGGATGAACCCGCCCGCCCGCCCGGTCGGGCTCGACATCACCAACGTGGAGTCCGTGGCCCGCTTCGCCCGCGACAACCGGATCGACCTGACCCTCTCCGGGCCGGAGACACCGCTGGCCGCCGGGATCGCCGACTGTTTCGCCGAGTCCCGCATTCCCTTCGTGGGCCCCAGCGCCGCCGCGGCCCGCCTGGAAGCCAGCAAGGCCTTCACGAAGGACTTCCTCGCGTCGCTGGGGATCCCCTCCGCCCGCTACCGCGTCTGCACGCGTCTCGAGGACGCCCTCGAGACCCTCGATCGGAGCGCGTTCACCTTCCCGCTGGTCATCAAGGCGGACGGCCTGGCTGCCGGCAAGGGCGTGGTCATCGCACCCGGCCGCGACGAGGCGGAGGCGGCCCTGCGCGAGATGATGGTGACCCGCCGTTTCGGCGCGTCGGGGGACACCGTGATCCTCGAGGAGTTCCTGACCGGCCGCGAGGTGTCCTTCATGGTCTTCACCGACGGCGTCAACGCCGTTCCCATGCCGCCATCCCGGGACCACAAGCGGGCCTTCGACGGCGACCAGGGGCCCAACACCGGGGGAATGGGCGCCTATTCCCACGACGACATCCTGACCGCCCCGCAGCGCCGCGAGATCATGGAGACCGTCATTCACCCCGTCATCCGCGGGATGGCCGGGAACGGCTTCCCTTTCAGCGGCATCCTTTACGCCGGCCTGATGATCACCGAAGCCGGGCCCCGGGTGCTGGAGTTCAACGTCCGCTTCGGCGACCCCGAGGCGCAGGCGGTTCTCCCCCGCCTGAACTCGGACTTCCTCGACATCCTGGAAGCCATCCGGGTGGGGCGCCTCAGCGAGGTGAGCCCCGAGTGGGACCCCCGCCCCCTGGTCTGCCTGGCCCTGGTTTCGGGAGGGTATCCCGGCGCATTCGAGAAGGGCCACATCATTCGTGGCCTGGAGGACCTCAAGCGCATGGAGGACGTCATGGTCTTCCACGCGGGCACGCGCCGGGCCGGCGGCGATTTCGTCACCACCGGCGGGCGGGTCCTGAACGTCGCCGCCAAGGCCGGCACCCTCCCGGAGGCCGTCGCCCGGGTCTACGAGGCCGCCGGCAAGGTGCACTTCGAAAACATGCACTACCGGACGGACATCGGGAAGGTTCACTCCGTCTGATTCACGGTCAGGTTTCCGTTCCCCGCGACGATCTCCCGGACGGCCTTCGGAAGCAGGAACCCCGCCGTCTCGTCATACTCCAGCTTCGGGAAGGACGCTCGAACGGCCTGCAGGACTCGTTCCAGGGCAGGGACCTTCCCGACGTGGGCATCCACGGGTCGCAGCCCGGCCCGCCCGCCTCCGGTCCGGGACGGGACCATCTTCACGCTCAGGACACCCTTTCGCCGGAACATCCCGGGGATGCGCCCGTTCAGGTCCGGGTGGCTCTCGCAGAGTCGCTCGCCGTCGAAATGGCAGAACAGGGTGATCTCACCCTCCCCGATGCGGAAGAAGAGGGCCTCGATCCCGCGCCGGTGGGCGTTGATTCGCTCCAGTTCGTACTTGAGGGCCCGGTTGACGTCGGTCTCGCTCAGGGCGACCGACGGCCGTGAAACCGGGGCCGGCAGCGGCTGCCCGCCGTCCCCCGTCTCCGGGGCCGGCAGGAAATGGCCAAGCAGGGCTTCGACGGACGCTTCCCGCGCCCCTTCGAGGGTGGCGATGTCGGGGGGGACGGGAACGTCCGACATCATCAGGTAACCGATGATCCGGTACTTCCCCGGCCACACGAACCAGAAGAAGACCAGCAGGGCCACGAGGCCGAGCAAACAGACACCGGACCACTTCAGGATCTTTTTCAGCATGACGTTCTCTCTGGATGTCTGCGGGCCTGGCGGAGGGGTCTCAGAGGGGGGCGGGGGTCACGGGGAGCATCATGGCCAGGACGAACCCCCGCTCGTAGAAGACCTCCAGGTCCAGTTTTCCCTTGTGGCGGGAGAGGAGGCGGGACAGCACCACGTAATTGAAGTCGCTCCGGAAGGATTCCGACAGGAAGGCGGCCCCGGAGAAGGTTGCCTGGGGGTCGTTCTGCGGCACGAACCGTGAGACGATCTGAAGCTGGTTGTCCTTGATCTGCCCCACGTTCTGGATGTGCCCATCCGCGATGAAGTCCAGCACCCGCTCGAAGAACTGGGTCAGGGCCGTGACCAGCATCTGGGTGTCCACCTGCACCCGGCAGCCTTCCGCCTCGATCGTGGTTTCGAAGTCCACGTGCTTGAGTTTCGAGCGCTGCCGGATGGCGGTGAACACCTGATCGAACAGCACCATGGGGTCCTCCGAGGTCGGGCGGAAGGTGAAATCCGGTTCCGTGACGATGCGGACCAACTCGAACTTCCGTATGCTCCGCTCGATCTTGTCCACCTCGAAGGCACAGTTGCGCAGGAAGACGGGGTCGTAACGCGGCCCCAGGACTTCCTTCGAGTTCTCCTCCAGGAGGGTCAGGAACCCCTTGAGCGAGGCGAGGCTCCCCTTCACGGCCTGGACCATCCCGAAGACCGAGTTGAAGTCCGAGAGTTCCCGGATGGTGTTTTCCCGGTCCTGGAGCACCACCGTCTGCCGGGTCAGTTCCTGGCGGAACTTGTCGGCGTCCTCCTGCCGTCGCTCGATCTCTTTCTGGAAATAGAGATTTTTCTTCAGCAGGAAGGACGAGATCTCCACCAGCCGGATCAGGGTGCTGAGACGGTTCACCTTGAAGGGGTTCAGTTTCTTCGATTCGAACACCACGAAGCCGAACACCTCGCTGAAGACCATCAGGGGCGCGATGAGCATCGACTGGATGTTCTCCGGTTTCGGCAGGGAGCTGAAGCGCTTGGCGAGGCTGTTCTGGTCGGGGAAGTAGAGGATGTGGTGCCCCTGCCGGAATTCCTCGGTGGCCAGGGGGATCAGTTGGCCCAGGAGCTTCTCCTCGATGGGCAGGCCCTTCTTCGGGAAGGTGGCGAGGTTCTGGTCGAGAAGGAGGATGCTGACGGAGGACTGGGAGTAGTTGTCCCGGAAGAACTCGTAGATGGCGTCGAACATCCGTTCCATGTCGTTGAGCACGACGATCTTGGCCAGGAAGGAGGAAACGGTGTTGGCCTCTTCCACGCTCTGGGCGATCTCGTTCTGAAGCGAGCGGTAGGACACGATGGCCGCGAAGATCTCGTTGACCCGGCAGAAGTCATTTTTCCGGCGGTCGATCTCCTCCGCGCTGGAGGAGAAGAACAGCGTCCCGCCCACCAGGATCCCGCGCTGAAAGATGGGGAGGGCCGAAGCGAGCTTGAGGTCGTCCGGCTCGATGTCCTGGAAACAGTCCTTGAGGTCGGAAGGCTCGGGGTGATAGGGGATGGGGACGGTTTTCCGGCCCTGGGAGAACATGGACTCCAGCCAGGAGAAGAGCTTTTCCGGCAGGGCACGCTCCTCGGGGAAGGCGTAACAGTTCAGGATTCCCGTCACCGTGTCCCGGAAAACCAGGATGCCGGTCCGGACCTTCAGGATGCCGCCGATGTCCGTGAACAGGTCCCGGAGACGGGGCGCGGCCTCCTCGATCTCCGCGATGGCCGCGAAGGCGCGGATCTGGATGTTCTCCTTCAAGCGGATCTCGTCCTCGAGCCGTGTCAGGAACTCCTTTTTGTCCTTCACCTCGTGACGAAGCTGGAACAGCCGACGGAACACCAGGATGACCAGCACCAGCAGGATGAGGATCAGGGCAAGTTCGATGGACTTGTACAGATCGATGAAGGCGGCTGGAAGCGGTGTTGTCGTCATGTTTTTTCGTATTACAGCATTTTCCAAACAATTATTTCACAGACGTTCGGGCGTGTCAAACCGTTTTTCCGGGCAGCCCCGGCAGCAGGCGTCGGCGCCAGGGGCATGACGTCCCCGGGCTGAGACGGGGAGCTTGAGAAGCGCCGGGAAGGGGACACCCACTTGATCGAGAAGCGGACACTCACTCGTCATGTAATGTAAAGAAGGACACTCACTCGTGGGCATGGAAGAGTGTCCTTGATCCCATCCCGGGCTGCCGGCTCAGGGAGGCTCAGCCCGGCAGCTTCGCGCAGCGACGAACCGGATTTGGAGGTTGATCTGGAACCGAACCCCCTCAGCGTGTTTTTCTGCGGTTTTGTTGTTTTCCTGACGGGAGAGGGCAAGGGAAAGGAGCGGGGGGGCCGAGGGCCCAGCGGATGCGACGGGCTAACGTCTTGCCGATCCCGGGGCTCCGTGCGAGGGCGTCTGCGTCTGCCCGGACAACGGCCTCCACGCTACCGAACGTCTCGAGAAGACCGCGTGCCTTGCCGGGGCCGATTCCCGGGAGACCCTGGAGCAGGTGAAGTTGCAGTGCCCGGTGGCGGCGCGGGCGGCGGCCGTGGCGCAGCAGCCCTCCCGAGACGGTGCGTTCCGCTTGGTGGGCCATCATGAGCATCAGCCGGGCTGTCTCTTCGGGATCGCGGGAGCGGAGAATGGGCACGCCAAGAAGGACCGAAACGGCGATCAGCGCTCCCTGAATGGATTCCCGGCGGATCAGCCGGCCCTCGAGATCGCTTGCGTGTCCTTCCAGAATGATTGCGCCCCGGATCTCGTGATCGGCGAGTTTTTTCGCCTGCCTGAACAGGCGTCCGTCGAGAATGGACTGAACCAGGTCGGGAAGGGTTTTCCGCTCGACCAGGAACCGGTTGTCGATCCTGTAATCGCCTGTGCCGAGGGTGCCGAAAGACACGTCGATGTTCCCCATGCGCAGAAGGGCTTGCAAAACCCCGCCGCGACCTTCGCGGTGGTCAACGAAAATGCTGACCGGGCGGTGACCATCCGGAGAAGGGTGAGTTATATTTTCGTCAGGCCGGAAGAGATCCGGGAGGTCTTCTCCTGGGTCGGTGGTGCCTTCAGGGCGCTTTTCCTCTTCCGCTTGCACCTTGGGTATCGGGATATCCATCTGACTTCTCCCTGCTGCCGTCGGGGCTTTTCCCGTTTGAGAGCAACCCGGCCTGAATGTTACCACATGGTTTCGAGCGAGGTCTGCGTCCGGGCGGGGAGGAAGAGCTTGCGGCAGGCGGCGACGCCCTGGAACCACTTGAGGCCGGCGGCGCGGGCCAGCTCCGCGAGGCGGCCGGCGCAGCCCACCACCCGGCGGAAGCGGCGCTCGTAGCCCCGCACCGACGCCAGCCACTCCGCCGCGTCCAGCGACAGCCGCTCCAGGATCGGCGCCAGCTCCGCCGGGATCGCCCCCGCCTTGTCCGGGCGCACCACGCGGCCCACCGCGTCCAGCACCCGGAAGTACTCCGCCGCCGTCAGCGTGGCGAAGACCCCCTTGCGGCCGCCCGCGCCGTTCAGCGGGGCCAGCCACGACGCCCTCACCTGCGCCCGCGCCGCCTCCGCCACGGCCGCCGCCAGCACCTCCGGGGGGATCCCCGCCGCTTCCGCCGCCGCCAGAAGCTCCGGCGGAATCCCGGACGTCCCCGGGGCTTCGGCTGATTCCGCCGTCTGCATCTCCGCCGGGATTCCTGCCGCTGCCGGGGCTTGCGCCGCTTCCGCCAGTTCCACCGGCGGGATCCCGGATGCTGCCGGGGCTTCCGGCGGTTCCGCCAACGGCATCTCCGACAGGACCCCTGACGGTTCCACGGTCGCCGTCAGCACCCCCAGGGGGTTTCTTGCCGTTTCCGCCGTCGCGGCCGGTTCCTCCGGCGAGATTCCCGCCCCTTCAGTGATTGCCGCCGTTTCCTCCGCCGAGGCTCCCGCCGCTTTCGCGAGGGTCGTCAGAAGGTCCGCCGGGGCTCCGGTCGCCTTCGCGATCATGGCCAGCACGTCCGCCGAGGCCCCGGCCGCACCCGGGAGGCGCGCCATTTCCGCCACCCGCAGTGCCATCGCCAGCCGCGTCTCCGCCGCCAGCGCGTCCAGCCGCTCCCACGCCGACGTGTGCACGCTCTCCTCCGGCGTCCGCGAGAGCCCCGCCCGCACCGGGTTCAGCTCCACGTACGCCATGCACGTCAGCAGCGCCCCCTCCCCCTCCAGCAGCCGGCACTGGTACCGCCCCTCCCAGAACCGCCCCTTGCACCCGTCCTCCGCGTTCGCCTTCCGCGCGATGTACTCGTTCAGCCGCCCCATGAACCAGCTCAGCTTCGCCAGCCGCTTCCGCAGCTGCCGCACCCGCGACGCCTTCTTCACGATCCGCTTCACCTGCACCCGAAGCGTCTCCTCGTCCGGCGGGGTCTTCCGGGAGGGGGAGCTCAGCACCCAGTTCCGGGCCACCTCCTCGTCGGTCATGGCCTCGGCCCGGTCGGGGCGGGTGCGGAGGATGTCGTGGAGGTGGTTGTCCATGACGGCGTAGGCGAGGACGTCCACGGCGAAGTAGCCGGCGAGCTGGACGAGGCGGTCGCGGACCCAGTCCTTGCGGTGGTCGAAGTTCTTGCCGGTGTCGGGGTCGTCCCCGCAGAGGAAGGCGCGGCGGACGCAGCGGGCGGTGCAGTGGTAGACCCGCTCGGCGCCGTCGGCGACGATGTTCTTGCGCGCGATGGCCATGGCAGCCTCCTGGAAGTGGACTTCACCCTTACTAACGTTTTCGCCGAACAATATCCGAAGTTATTTCGCAAAACCGGTGAAAAAAATGGGGGGAGGCTCCGCGCTGACCCGGGAGAGGGGACTAGGCCGCGGGGCGGGAGACGGATGGGAAGCGCCGCGCGCAGGCCCGGCGGGAGGGTCGGGAAAGAGGACACTCACTCATCCATTGGGTTGAGTGTCCTGTTTCGTGACGGGTCCAAGGAAGGCCCCCCTGTCCTTTCTCCTTGCCTGGGCGTCAGGGATAGCGACACTCGGAATTGAATGAGTGTCCCGGATGGCGTTCCTGTACGGATCTGTATCAGGGGGTTCCCCTCTCCCCTGGAGGTCGGATGACCTCAAACAGAAGCCAGCGGCCGGAGGCGGCCCGTAACCTGATCTCCGGAAGGTTCGCCAAACTGTTCCCGGCAGGTGATTCCCGCGTGGTGAGAAGAAACTCGATCCGGTCCTTTTCCAAGAGATGACGAAGGAGCCGCAGGGGAGGCGTATCTTCAGGGGTACCGCACGACTCCGGCAGCGAGGGGAGAGATTTCGGGTACTCCCAGTACTCGAAACCCAGGTGGTTCAGTTCCTTCTGTTTGCGCCAGAAACCGGGTGTCAGGAAAACGTTGCCGGTGTAAACTTTCGCGCCGGCCAGGGCCGGGAGGAGCATCGCGGCACTCTGGTCGGCCAGGACCCGCGGTCGGTGGGCCGGCGACGCGGCCAGTCGCTCACAAACAGAGAGAAGGTCATGCTCGTAACGTACACGGTTGTGGGGAAAACGGAGGTCATCCAAGTAGAACAGGGTACCGGAAAAGCAGAGGCACCCCAGGATCACCAGGCCCGCCCGGCCAAGGCGCCGGATCTCGGGCTTTGTCGAAAGGCGGACCCGCGCCGTCAGGCTGGAGAACCCCTGTCCGGCCAGAATGGCGATCGCCAGATAAGCTCCCGCGGATATCTTCGACCGGTTGGTATTGACAACGACCAGGGTCAGGAAGACGATACCGAACCAGAAGGTGAAAAACCGGGTTCGCCGGAGGTGGTCCACCCGAAAGGACTTCAGGGCGCCGATCAGGGCCAGGGGCAGCGCGGCGCCGTACCCGAGCAGCCAGGTCCATCGTGGCTGTGGAAGGTCCATGCTGGCCTGGACGGCTTCCCGCCACACGGGTTGGGCGGCAACCCACAGTTGATAACAGGCCACAAGCCCTACCCCTCCCAGAAGAAACCAGATCCGGGTAGGGTCGATCAACGGGTCGACTGTCTTTCGCTGAACCCGGTCGTGAAACAGAACCAACAAAGCCAGGGCGGCCAGCATGACCCCCTCGAAAGGGTGGGTCAAACCGAGGGCCAGGGTCAGGAGGAACAGCCCGCCCAGAAGCGAGGGAGAAAAGTGCCCTGTCCTGCCCCTGAAAAGGAGCCAGACCGTACCTGTCATCAGGGCATAGGCGATGGCTATGAGCGGGTAGGCGAACGACGTGGTGAAGAAGAGAGCGTCGGCAAAAGCGGTCTCCGCAGAAGGCAAATCGAACGTTCGGTGAAGCACCGTCGCAGCAATGAACCGGGAGGTCAGCCCGAGGCCCATGCCGAACGCAGCCAGCGAGGTACTGAAGCAAACACCGAGCGAGTCCAGCCCCGAGACAATTGCGAGACGGGATGTCAGCCAGACGGTGAGAGCCGAACCGAGGATGCCGCCGAAGATGAGCCATGATACGGCAGGGATGCCGGTCAGCGCTTCCATTCGGCCCGCCAGGGCGAGCACCGGGTGGAAGATGATTCGCCGGGACGATTCCGTCGTGAAGAGGTTCTCGCCGAGGATCTGGCCGTCCCGGGCCTGCCGCGCCCAACTCAGGTACTGCGCATTGTCGTGGGGGTTGAAGAACAGCCCCGACTCCACCCACCCGTCCGGCCCGGGTTTCGCCGGGAGGCCGAAACCGGCCCCGCTGAACAGGCGGAACCCGGCAAGGAGCAGTAATACCGCAACAGAGATGCCCAGGGGAACGCAGGAGGTGATCGCTATCGGTCTTCGCATGAACCCACCCTCCCGGGTCTGGAAAAGGAACGCTCCGTTTGATTGTAAACCGGAACCGCAGGGATCGGGAAAAAAGATGTGCGCGCTCACATCCTGAAGGACAGGCACCCGTAGCCCCGGGCACTGAGTGTCCTGTATCAACCCCGGGCCAAAGGTCTGAGTGAAGACGATTAAGAATAAGCGGTTTTTCGGGGTAGGCCGGCCCCGAACTGCTCAGCCGCCGAGAGAGACCGTGACGGCCACGAGCGACACCCCCAGGAGCGTGAGACCCAAGGCGACCCGGATGGGGCCGGCGCCCACAATGCGACCCCACCAGAATCCCAGCAGGAACATCTGGGTCAGGGCCACGAGGTTGGAAAGCCGGACCGCGAGCGTCGGCGTCGGGACGACGGCCAGCGGGACCAGGACCGGCAACGTGGAGAGGGCGATGAGCAGGCTCACCGCCACACCTCCCAGCAGGTCCTCGGAACGCATCCGGGCCGGCGGAGGTTTTCCCTTCGCCCGGACGATCTCCAGGGCCCAATGGAGGACCTGGTCGCGCTCCCGGTGGTTCAGGATCGCCATCAGCGGCCCGTCGAACTCCCGGTCGATCCGGGCGAGGGCGGCGTGCTCGGTTGGGGCGGCCAGGACGTCCCGGGCGAGGCGGACGCGGCACCCCCTTTCGAAAAGCGCGGTGAGGACGTAAATGACGCCGTCGACAAAAGCCCAGGACAGGTTGCACCCGCCGATGGCGACGAGCAGGGCCCGGCTGTCGGCGTCCTGGTGCCCGAGCCGCACGGCCGCCGTGAACCCCAGACACATGATGAGGGCGAAGAGGATCTCGCCCAGGCGGTCGGCCGGATCGAGGTAACGGCTGATGAAAGTCGTCATGGACTCACTCCCGAAAACGTGTCGAATCCCCTTCCAGCGTCGGGGCCTCAGCCGCCCGGGCGGGCGATCAGCCGCCGGGCTTCGTCCAGGAAGGGGCCGTACCGCCTCTTCAGCAGGACGTTCTCTTTCATGGCTTTCTCCAGCCAGGCCATGGCTTGCCCAAGGGCGTTCCTCCGGATGGCAGGATCCCGTTCCGTGTGGTAACGGAGCAGGCTGAGCGCCCCCTGGACCGCAACCGCTTCGGCGGATCCGGGGCTGAAGGCGACGGCCTTGCCGGCCAGGGCCAACCCTTTACGGATGTCCTCTGCGGCCAGGCCCCGCCCTTCCCCCTGGGGAAACCGAAGCGGTTCGCCCGCCGTTCCGCCGGAGGCCCCGATCTTCCACAGCGCCCGCAGGAGGCAGATTTCCGCGGTCACCTGAAACGCCCGGGTGTGAGTCAGGCCCAGTCGGAAACCCGGGGCGTTGAAGTCGGGGAGCCGGATGGGGACCTCGTCCGGCGGTTGGTCGCGGAGAATCTTCCAGCGGGATTCGATCAGGACGATCTGATCGACCAGGAAGAACTGCGGCAGTTCATCGATCTCGAACGGGCCCTCCGGATTCACGATCGCCCGGACTTTCCCCAGCGGGACGGATGGGTCTTTCCGCTGTTCGACGCAGTATTCGGCCTGCGTGCAGTATGTCTCCGCGAGGAACATCCGGTTGGTCACGAAGTCCGGCCGGATTGCCACAGCCTTCCGGAGCCAGGCTTCCGCCTTGGCCAGGGAGGGCCCCGGGTCGATCCCGCGAGCCAGGTCGTGTTTTCCCTTCATGAGGTGCAGGTAACCGAGGTCGAGCAGGGCGATCGAATTCTGGGGATTGAGGGCGACCGCCTTGCGGAAGCAGTCGAAGGCGTTCTCCAGGGACGACCCGGACGACAGCCCGAGCCGTGTCTCGTAATCCCAGGCGAACCCGTAAGAATTTCCCATGTTGATCAGGACGTCGCACTGAAGAAGGGTGTTACCGGGGTCCACCTCCAGGGCCCGCCGCCCGCGGGCGACACACAATGCGACGGATCTCCGCGGGTCGCGGCCGGTCCGGTTCTCGTAGTACGCGATCGCCTCGTACGTCAGGGTCAGGACATTGAGGGCCATGGGGTCGTCCGGCTCGAAACGGAGGGCCTTCTCACCGTCCTGGACGGCCTCCCGGTTCAGAGTCAGGGTCTGCCCGATGTCCTTGTCCCCGTTGAGCTCTGCCCGCCGGGACTTGGTGTAGGCGAGCACGAGGTATGCCACGGCGCTCTCGGGGTTCACCGCCAGGGTTTCCCGGCACGCCGCCTCGGCGGACTCCAGCACCCCGAGATAGTCCCGGTACTTCTCCGGGCTGCGGTAGACGCTGGCTTCCACCTCGCTCATGCGAACCTTGCAGATCCCCTCGTACCCTCTGGCGTCGCTCCGCGCGAGGTCGACAGCCTGCCGGAAGGCGGCGATGGCCTGGGACCGGGACCGGGACGCCTCCGCCTCCGCGTTCCGGCTGATCAGTTCCAGGGCCCGGACCAGGTGGACGTCCCCTTCCAGGAGGCGGGCCTCGTTCAGCCAGGGCGTCTGCATGAAGGCTTCCCGGGCTTTGCGGATGGCCTCGTCGAACCGCTTTTCGTGGAAGGCGATGAGGGCTGAAACGTAGGCGGGCGACTCCAGCGGGGCCCCCACCCCCGCCTTCAGGTATCGAAGGGCGGGTTCGCGGTACTCGTGGTCGGCCCGGTGCAGGAATTCCCCGCGGAGACGGGGATCATCGATCCGTTGGGCCTCCTGCAGTTTCCGCCGGTAGAATTCCCCCAGGACGAACCCGAGGGCGCAGGCCGCCTCCGGTTCCTGGAAACCCGCGCTCCACGCTTTCTCCAGATACCGCCGGGCCGGAACGAAGTCCTGGAGCACCAGGCTGCCGCGACCGAGGGCGTAGTTCCCCGGACCGTCCGCCGCGCTCCCCATGGTGATCATCAGGCGTTCGATGTCGGCCATCCGGGAGCGGACCAGCGCCTTTTCCCGCTGGATGTCGTGGGGGGGAAGCATGCGGGCGTACCGCATGAGGGCTTCGATCTCCTTCACCTTCTGGCCGAAGACCCCGGCGGCTTTCGCCCGCGTTGCCGCCGTCCATGCGGTGTGGGCAAGAAGTCCCCCGAGCACCAGGAAACCCAGCACGGCGGTGCAGACCACCGCGGTCATGGCCTTGTGCTTCCGGGCTTTCTTGAGGACGCGCCGGACCATCCCGGCCGGCCGGGCCTGGATGGGGTCGCCGTCGAGATAGTGGCGGAGGTCGTCCGCCAGCGCCCGCGCCGAGTCATACCGTCGGGTGGGGTCGCTCTCCATGCATTTCATGGTGATGGTCCCCAGGTCGGAGGGCACCCGGGGGTTCACCCGCTTCAACGGGAACGGTTCCGAGGCCATCACCTTCAGGAGGACATCCACCATGGTTCGCCCGTCGTAGGCCGGCTGGCCGGACAGGACTTCGTACATGGTGGCCCCGAGGCTGTACACGTCGGACCGCCGGTCGAGATGGTGGATCTCGCCCCGGGCCTGTTCCGGGGACATGTACTGGGGCGTCCCGAGAATGGCCCCCGTCACGGTCAAACCGGTTTTTTCCTGTTCCCGTGCCAACCCGAAGTCCATCACGAAAGGTTGCCAGTCCCCCAAGTCGGTCTTCTCCACCATGATGTTGGACGGTTTGATGTCCCGGTGGATCAGACCCAGCCGGTGGGCGGCGTGGATCGCCTCCGCCACCTCCATGAGGACCTTCACTTTCTGTTCGAGGGTCATCTCGCCCGCGGCCCGGCTCAACGTCTTCCCGTCGATGAACTGCATGACGATGAACGGCTGGGCGTCGCCCGACCCCGCGTTCCCCATCCCGCCCACCTCGTAGACCCTACAGACGTTCGGGTGGTCGATCCGGGCCTGGGACTGGGCTTCCTGGAGAAACCGGGTGAACAACTCCGGCTCTTCGCGGTGGAGGACTTTCAGGGCCACCAGTCGGTTAAGCGTGGTGTCCCACGCCTTGAAAACGCGTCCCGACCCCCCCGAACCGAGCAGGGCGATGATTTTGAACCGCCCCCATTGCCCGCCCGGTTGGAGATGCTCCGCGAAATGGCCGTCGGGGATTGTCCGGGGGCCGGAGGGAATGCCACCTCGTTCCGGGGCCCCGTCCGGGGCGGCCATCCCGCCAGCGGCGCCCGGGTTAGCCGGCAGCGGGGCCGCGGGGGCCGTCTCGTCCGGCGGTCTCCCGTACCGAGGCTCGGTATCCGGGGCTGCACGGGGCGACTCACGCTCCAGAGCGTCCCGCAACGCCCGGCAAGTCTCCGGGACGTTCCCCGCCATGGCCGGGACGCGGGCTTCCTCCACAAGGGTGGTCCGGGCCCACTCGAAAACAGCGGGACCGTTCACGGGCTGGTCATGGGTACGGGTCGCCGCGTGGTAGGCTTGCAACAGCCAGGGCGTTCGGGGAAATAGGTGGAAATGGAGCCGGCGGTCCAGTTCGGCGAACGCGAGGCAATAGACGCGGTCCGCCCCGACCGTTCTTTCGATGGCGCGGACCGCCCTCGCGAGGAGATCGCCCAGGGCCCGGGCGCTCTCCGGAGAGAGTTCCGAGGGGGAGATTGCCGGCTCCTTCAACCGGAGGATGAGGTACCCCGGGATACGGCACCCGGAGGCGTGCTCGAGGCTGAACCGGCGATCTTCGAAGATCCGGAGAACTGGTTGTTCGGTCATATCGCCCCCGATGCCTGTTTACAATCGTCTTCGACCCGTTCCGTCACCCCCTCGCCATCCCCGACCGCCGCCCGGGTCTCCTTCGCCAGGCGGGGCTGGGCGGCGATCGGGGGCGTGTCGGCCGGAGGGCCGAGGAGCGGCTCGATCGCCGCCACGGCAGTCCGGAAGCGAGTGTCCCAGTCTCCCGCCAGGTGGACGAAGGGACGCCCGCGGGACACCAGCGCCCTCCGGCAGCGCTCGAGGAACTCCTCCCGGCGGTGGGCCAGGTCGCGCTGGCCGTCGTCCACCCAGGGAACGTCGGCGCCGCACAGGAGGTAGAGGTCGTACGCCCGGTCGTCGGCCAGGCGTCGCACCCCCTCGGGGCAGCCGCCGAAGTAGATCTCGCTCCAGATAGTGGTGAGAAGGGGGTCGGTGTCGCAGACCAGGAGGCGGTTGGACCGGCGGGCCAGGGCGTCCTCGCTGGCGGACTGTCCGGCGGCGATGAGGGGGATGTCCTCGGGGGCGCACTTCCCACCCTTGGGGTCGAGGTGCGCCCGGGCCCACTCGGGGACCCACGCGGTGTCGAAGTGCGCGGCGAGCCGGGCCGCCAGGGTGGACTTCCCCGTGGACTCCGGCCCGAAGCAGACCACCCGGCGGCAGTACCACGGTCGGACGACGTCGGGAAGGTGTTTCCATTTTGCATAGGGGTCTTCCCGCACCGCCGTCCCTGACACCGGCTCCGCCTCGCGGCGTTGGTCGCAGACCCGGTGGCGGGCCCCCAGTCTTGCCGCCAGCTCTTCTCCGTAGTCCTCGCTGGTGAAGACCACGTCCACGGGCTCGGGGACTGCGCGGCGGATCGTTTCCAGCCAGAGCGGCCAGAAGTCGGGGCTGTCTTCGGGGGCCGCCGGGAGGTCGTCGGGCACGTGCACCACGTCGCAGCCGGGCAGCATCTCCCTCACCCAGGCGAAGCGGCACGCCCCCGGGATCGGCTCGGAGGGCAGGGTGCAGACCAGGACACTCAATCGTTCGCACAACCGCCGCCCGAACTCCGCCAGGTAGCGGTGCCCCTCGGTGGGCGGCAGGAACTTGCCCAGGACCATCCCCCGCCGGGGCAACCGCCCGCCATCCCCCGCAGCTCGAAAAACGCTCATCTGAAACGCCTCGTCACCCATCTCGACAGCCCTATCCAAGAGGTCCACCCTTCAGCCCGGAGTGCCGGCCCATTATAGCCCAGGTTCTGTTATTCGGCGATCGCGGTTATAATGACCCCGGAAGGGAGCCGGTCCCGTTGCCGGAACCCTCGGCATCGAAGGAGGAGTGATGACCATTCATACCTGCTTGCAACGATTTGTCCTGACGGGTTTACTTTTCGGGATTTGCTGCTTGTGCCAAGTATCCGCGGCCGATACGACGCGATCCCTGAAGGCGGATATCGTCCAGGCGTCCCTGTTCAAGAACGGCAAAGCGTTTCTTGTTCTCGAAACGGCGATCCCCGGGCCGGGGGAATACGAGGTCACGGATTTGCCGAAGCCGTTCCACGGCACGTTCTGGTTGATCCCAGAACCCTCCTCGCTCGCACTTAAAGACGTGGTTTGGGAGAACGATACGGTCGATGTCCGTCGACCGGCCCGCAACCTTCATGACCTTCTCCTGGCCAATGCCGGGGCCGAAATCGAAATCCAACTCAAAGGCGGGGAGTGGCTGAAAGGTATCGTCATTCCTTTCGAAGAGCGATCGGTCGTGGATCTCAAACCGACCCCGACGAAGCCGGCGGCAGAAGGCGAAGGTCGGGACGATGGCGATCGCAAGGCCACGGGATCAGGATTGGTCAGAGTGCGGACGGGAGCGGGGGAGCGGGTAATCCTGGCGGAAAACGTGACCGGGTTCCGCCGTACCGAAGGCCCGGTCGGGTCGATGACCACCGGCGAGGAACTCTCACGAAATCTCCGCTTCACGGCCGGGAGCGGCGGGAAGATCCGGATTCTCGCTCTGTCGGAGGGGCTCACGTGGGCCCCCAGTTACCTGGTGGAGTCCACTGCATCGGATGAGGCCATTCTTCATTGCAAAGCAGCGGTTGTCAATACGTTGCGGGATATCAACGGGGCGAGGATTCAGTTTGTCACCGGTTTTCCCAATCTCCGGATGGACGGGATCGAGGATCCGCTAGCTCCGGACTGTGACCTCCTTTCGTTCCTGAGCAAGGCTTCCGATCTCACCGGTGTCGTGCCGCCCAGGAGAACAGAGGGTCTGGAGAACAATTACGTGATTTTTGATGAAGAAGCGTCCGAGATAGTCGAAACCCAGAAGGAGGGATCGCGGCAGGACCTATTCGTCTTTAACGGCGAACTGTCGCGACTGGAAAAGGGGCAGCGGGCCTACGTGCCCCTATTCGAAGTCCGCGTCCCTTGTCGAGATGTCTATTTCTGGGATGTCTCCCCGACGAACAAGCTCTTGACCAACCTGGAGCCGGACAGCGTCTGGCACACCCTGAAACTCACCAATACGGGGAAATGGCCCTGGACCACCGCGCCAGCGGTGACCCTTCAGGGGGATACATTGTTGGGACAGGATATCCTGGCCTTCACCCCGCCGGGGGCCTCCAACTATCTCCGGGTCACGAAGGCCCTGGACATCATGGTGAGGGAAGAGGAACGGGAGATGGAGGGGCGTCTCCTGTCCACCGCCACCGACAAAGACGGCGATACCACCAACTGGTCGGTCGTCACAGAAGTCTCGGAAATGCGGGTTTTCAACCGGAAGGACAAGCCTGTGACCCTCGTCGTCCGGAAAGCTTTGAAAGGAGAGGTACTGGAGACAGTGCCCAAGGTCGATGCCCAGACCACGAGCGCGGGGTTTTCCGACTACACTTTCCAGGAGTTGATCCAGCAGAGCGAGAAGAAGATCGTCATGAGCGCCCACGCGGTTTTCAACGACGGGTTGAACCCCAGGAACACCCTTCGCTGGGAGGTGAGGCTCGAGCCGGGAGAAAAAAAGACCCTCAAGGTGCGCTACCGGATGTTGGTCGCCCGATGAGCCTGAAAGAGAGTTTTTCCATGAGAATATCTGTTTTCCTTGTTTTGCTGGCGGGCCTGACAGGGTCGATTCCAGCCGCGGGCCCGGATGTGAAGCTTCCGCAAGGGGCCCGGGAGGTGGAGCGGGTGACGCTGGAGAAGGCTGGGTACCCCGACCGGCTGCTGGTGCTCTGGATGGTTCGGCCGGAAGAGAACCCCACGGGCTACGATCCGGAGGACCCCTACACTTGCCCCGACCATACCCGGGGGAGCTTCTACAGCGGCCCCACACGGGTTTCACTGGTCGATGCGAAGACCGGGGCCCTCCTGAACACCCTGGAGGTCCGCGACCCCCACGACTCCTCCAGCGACAGCCTCGACGTCCCCTACGCCATCCGGAAGGGGTTCTACTACCACGTCCCCGGCGACCCGAAGGCGTCTGAGGAAGCCAAGCCGGTCCTTCTGGATCTGAAGGACGTCAACGGCGACGGCAAGGCCGCCGAGTTCGTCCTCTTCGACGCGCTGAACTGCATGGTGCTCCGGACGACGCTCATCGGCTACAGCCCCGCGAAGGACAAGGTCGTCAACTACCCCGTGCGGCTGAAGACCACCTTCGACGGAAAACCGGACACCCTCGTCACCCGCTGGCCTGACCACCTGTTCCACGAGAAGCCCGAACGGCCCGGGCACTGGGTGTACGCGGTGGACTACCGGGGACGGGGCGGCTCCCTGGACCGCTACGAGGTCCGCTATGTCCCGGAGAAGGAGGAGTTCGAGGGGACACTGGTGCAGATGCCGTGAGAAGGCTATAGGCTATAGGCTGTAGGCTGTAGGTCCGGAGGGATTCCCGCCGGGGTTCCCGCGGCGTCGCTCCGCTTGCCCCGGGCTGGAATGCCCCCGCGCTTACCGCCTGCTTCGTTCGTGTGGTCGGTGTGGTTCGTGGTTCAAGAAAAGGCTTTTAGCGGTTCAGGCTGAAGGGGTTCAGGGCCTGACCCGTTGAATCGTGGCTATCGTCGACCTCATACCTCGGCCTGGATTCCCGTCCGTGTATTCCGTGTATTTCGTGGTTTATTCCCCGTTCGATCCGTGTCCATCCGTGTTCATCCGTGGTTCTGACCGGCGGATGGCAGTTCGACCCGGTAGTGCGTCTCCAGGGTGGCGGCGCGGGCAAGTTCATCCCGGTTGAGGGGTTCCGGGACGAGGTCGACCGCGAAGACTTCCGCGAAGGCCTGCCGAAAGGCGGTTTCCAGGCGCCCGATCTCCGGGGAGGCAACACACGGGGAGAGCGCCCGGAACTCCGGCGCCCAGTCGCCGATGCAGGCCATGACGCCCTGCATGACGCCGGCGTCCGCCCGCATGGCGCCCGCCTGGAGCGCCCAGTCGTAGGCGTACGGGATGGACCCGTGCTGGAGGAAGGCCGTCTTCGTGCGTTTCTGGGCGCTGCCGAGGATTTTCTTCCCCGCCACGGTGATCTCGTAGTGGGAGGTGGAGGTGAAGCACGGGACCGGGCTCTTCACGAAGTTGTCCGGCCGGAGGGCGGCGCGGGGGTCCTTCTCCTCCACCTCGGCGGGGACGCCCAGGAGGGCGAGCCCGCGCTGGAGGGCCCGGGAGAGGGAGAGGTAGGTGCCCAGGATCCCCGGCTGGAAGCACTCGCGGTAGCTCGAGACGACGGCGTAGGTCAGTTCGAGGTGGTGCAGGACCGCCCCGCCCCCCGTGGGGCGCCGGCAGACGTCGATGCCCCGCTCCCGGCAGAAGGCGATGTCCGCCGTCCGCTCCGCCACCTGCTTGTTCCCCAGGCTGAGGGTGGGGACGGCCCACCGGTAGAGCCGGAGCACGGTGAAAGGCTCCCCGGGCTCCCCGGCGCGTTCCAGCAGGAAGGCGTCCCGCGCCATGTTCACGGCGCCGGGGAGGGCGCCGTCCACGATCAGCCGCCAGGTCGGTTTCACGAGACCTCCTCGAAAAGAAAAGAGCTTGCCGGGGCAAGCTCTTGGGTATTTGGCAGAGCTACGGGGATTCGAACCCCGATTACCGCCGTGAGAGGGCGGCGTCCTAACCCTTAGACGATAGCTCCTCCGGTCCGGTCGAACCGAAAGCGGGATTATATTCGGATCGAACGGCGAGTCAACAGATTTTTTTCGCTTCGACGCCTATTTTGCGAGGGGCGGGACCGGTTCCCAGAGCACGTTCACGATGCGCCACCGGCGGGGGTCACTCCCCGGGGTCCATCACGTTTTCGACGCTGAAGGCCCCGGAGGCACGGCTGCCCGCCGCCGTACCGCTGTAGCCGGGCAGGCCGGCGGCCTCGGGGGTGCGGGCCAGCGCAACGGCCTGGTCCACCGCCCGGTCGAAGCCGTCGGGGCCGGGGCCGATCCGGACCCGGGAGCGGAAAAAGTCCGCCCACCGGAACTCCGAGAAGGGGACCTCGGCCTTTTCGTACCCCCCGCGTTTGCGCACCGCGTAGGCCAGGTCCCGGTAGGGGTCGTCGCCCAGGCCCGAAAGCCCGCTGGGGAGGGCGGTCTCGGGGATGGGATTCCCCTGGGCGTCCTTGAGGTAGAGCAGGTTTTCGGCCTTGAGGCGGGCGAGGAAGTCCGCGGGCGGGAGGCTGGAGAAATCTGCACGGACCCGGGCCGGAAGGTCGGTGGAGCGACCCGAGCGAAGGACAGCCAGGGCCAGGTGGTGACGGTCCACGACCCACGGCTCTCCCCCCGGCCCGATGACGATCTCCACGGGGTTCTTCGCGAGGTACTTCACGAGGCCCTTCGGTTTTTTCGCCTTGATCTCCGCCTCCCGGAGCGCGACCTCCCGCATGCCCACGGCGGGCTGGGTGGGGTGGAGCCGGTCGAGGGACACCCGGCAGACGCTCCCGGGGGCAAGGCCGGACCGGCATTCGGGCAGGTCCCCGAAGAGGGAGCGCGCGCAGCCGGCGGTCACCAGCAGGAGGGCAGCGAGCAGGAGCACCGCCCCGAGCCGCGACGCCTGACGGCGGGACCCGCCGATTGTGGCGGCCGAAACCGAACCGATGGGTTGCTTCATTTCACCTCCTCCACCGGGTCGGGTACCCGGAACGATCGTGACACCGGCGCCGGGGGGAGCCCGTTCACCCCCCGGCCCGCAGGCCCTGGCCCGGGGCCGGTCCCGCGGATGCCGCCCCCGGCCGGTGCACCGGGACAGTCACGAGAAGATGGCCTTGAGCACCGAGAAGTCGTCCTCGAGGACCGGTGCCCCGTGCAGCTCCTGGGCGTGGCGGTAGAGCACGTCGATCTCCGAGACGGCGGTGACGGGCGGCGTCTCCAGCCAGGCACGGAGGCCCGCCAGGTCCCACATGCTCCCGTCGGGGCGGGTGATCTCGTAAACCCCGTCGGAGAAGATGTAGAGGACCGAGCCTTCGGGGATGGTGGTGGAGACTTCCTCGTAGGGCAGACCGGGGATCCCGCCGATGATCATGTTGATGACCGACAGTTCGCGAATCTCCCCGCCGGGCGATCGCAGAAGGGCGGGGGGGTGCCCCGCGGCCCCGAAAACGAGTTCCCGGGTGTTCCGATCGAACACGCCGTACCAGATGGTGAAGTAGAGGCCGTTCTGCTTGTCCATCTGGAAGGCGTCGTTCAAGCCCGCCAGGACCTGCTTTGGCCGGCGGAAGTCCACGTCGGGGAGAGTCTGCGTGCGCAACGTGTTGAAGGCGGACACCGACAGCAGGGCCGAGCCCACGCCGTGCCCGCAGACGTCCAGGAGATAGAGGGCGAGGTGGTTCTCGTCCACCCAGTGATAGCCGAAGCAGTCGCCCCCCAGCTCGGCGGACGGCATGAAGCGCCACTCGGTCCGAACGGGGCCCTCGGTGAAGGGCGGCGGCAGCAGCGACACCACGTAGTCGGCGGCCCGGGCCAGCTCGGCCGCCAGGGCCTGACGGCTGGCCAGGAGGGCCTCGTAGGCCTCGTTGCGCTGGAGGAGGTTGATGTAACCCCGGGAGTGGTACCGGATGCGGGCGATGAGTTCGATGCGGTCCGGGAGTTTGACCAGGTAGTCGTTGGCCCCCAGGGCGAAGGCTTCGGCCTTGGTCACCGCCTCCTCCTTGGACGAGAGGACGATGAGCGGGACGTCGCGCAGCTTCGGGTGGGCCCGGAAGAAGCGCACCAGGGTCAGCCCGTCGATGTCGGGCATGACCAGGTCCTGGAGGATCACCGTGGGCGAGATCTCCGCGGCCATGGGGATGGCCCGGGTGGGCTCCTGGCAGAAGTGGAAGACGATGTCCTTCTCCTGTGCCAGCATCCGGCGGACGGCATCCCCCACGATGGCCTGGTCGTCGATGAGCAAAACGGTGATCTCGTGGGAGGACAACCCCCCGGCCCCGGAAACCGCGATGGCGTCGTTCATGCCGCGTACCTCCCGTCGGTCTGCCTCCCATTTCAGCACAGCGGGGAAAGATGGGCAACCACATTTTCAGTCTGCCAGCTGACTGATGAATTCTGGATTCGGTCTCCTGCGTTCGTGTATTCCGTGTATTTCGTGGTTCCTTTCCCGGTTCGTCCCGGTGGGTTCATCCTAGTTGACAGCGTGGGCCTAAACTGCGACAATCATCCGGTACGAGGGATTCAATCGGGTTGGCCATGAGCTACATCCTGGAAATTTTGGAGCAAATCCACCGCTTTTCGGTCCTGTCCGGGAAAGCGATCGGGAACATTTTCCGTTCCCCGCGTTACATCCGGGAGACGACCGAACAGGTCGATGTCATCGGGATCGGGTCCATTGTCATCATCGTTTTCACCGGCTTCTTCACCGGCGCCGTCCTGGCGCTCCAGGCCGCCCAGTCCCTCCGCTCCTTCGGCGCGGTGGGCCTGACGGGGCAGCTGGTCTCCATCAGCCTCGTCCGGGAGCTGGGGCCGGTGCTCACCGCCCTGATGCTGGCGGGCCGTATTGGCGCCGGGATCGCCTCCGAGCTGGGGTCCATGGTGGTCACCGACCAGATCAACGCCATGCGCGCCCTGGGGACGGACCCCGTGAAGAAGCTCGTCACCCCGCGCATGGTGGCCTGCACGGTGGCCTGCCCGCTCCTCACCGCGGTCTGTGATTTCTTCGGGTTGATCGGGGGTTGGCTCGTGTCCCTCTACGAACTGAAGCTGCGAACCTCCCAGTACTGGTCCGTGGCCTTCAACTCCCTGCGGTTCGACGACCTTCTCGGGGGCTTCACGAAACCGCTGGTTTTCGGCTTCATCGTGGCCATGGTGGGTTGCTACCACGGGCTGCGGACCACCGGCGGCACCCAGGGCGTGGGGCGTTCCACCACCCGGGCCGTGGTGGCCGCCTCGATCCTCGTCATCGCCTCCGACTTCTTCCTCAACAAGCTCATCATCGAACTGACCAAGTGACGCCATGATCGTACTGCGCGACGTGTGCAAATCATACGGGGATGATCGGGTCCTGGACCACGTCTCATTGCGCGTCGGGGCGGGACGCTCCCACGTCATCCTCGGGGGGAGCGGGTCGGGCAAGTCCACCCTGCTGCGGGTCATGGCGGGCCTCGAGCCCATGGATTCGGGCGAGATGTTCATCCGGACCAAGAACGTCAGCCAGGTGACGGCCAAGGCGTGGAAGAAACTCCGCCGGCAGGTCGGCATCGTGTTCCAGGAGGGGGCCCTCTTCGATTCGCTGTCGGTGCGCGACAACGTGGGTTACAGCCTCATCGACGAGGGGGGGTGGCCCCGGGAGGAGATCGACCAGGCGGCCCGGCGGGTGCTCGGTTTCGTGGGGCTCCAGCACACCCTGGACCAGATGCCGTCGGAGCTGTCGGGCGGGATGCGTCGCCGGGTGGCCATCGCCCGCGCCATCGTGGCCGAGCCGAGGATCATGCTCTACGACGAGCCCACCGCGGGCCTCGACCCCGTCACCTCCCGGACCATCTGCGACCTCATCGTGAAACTCCGCGACGTCAGCGGGGTGACCTCGGTCATCGTGACCCACGACCTGAGCGCGGCGTTCTTCTTCGCCGGGTACGGGATGGACGTGGCCGAGGACGGGAACACCACGCTCATCCCCGAAGGCGACACGTTCCGCTACGTCCACACGGAGTTCAGCGTCCTCAACGAGGGCCGGATCATCTTCACCGGGACCCGGGACGCCCTGCTCGAGACGCCGATCCCCTACATCCGCTCCTTCCTCGCCTGAGCGGCCGGCACGGTAACGCTGCGCATCCCCGCCGCTTCACTGAAAACGGATGAGCTCGCAAAAGTCCGGATTGTGATCTCACTGAGACACGGAGGCACGGAGAAGAATCATAAGGATTGTTGATTCTGATAAATACGATTTGCATTACTCCGTGCCTCCGTGCCTCGGTGAGAGAAAAGGACTTTTTCCGACCGCATCAACTTTCGGCTGCCTTCGACGTATACAATCGTTTATCCCGCACGGCGGAACGGACGATTCTGCCACCACCACACCGGAGGTCATGATGAAAAGTCGTCGAACGGGTTCGTTCCTGATGCTGTGGGTCACGCTTCTGACGGGGTCCGCTCTCGCCTTCTCCGATGCCCGGCTGCTGCGGATGCCGGACATCCACGGCGACCGCGTGGTCTTCGTCTACGCGGGCGACCTCTGGACGGTGAGCGCGGCGGGCGGCACGGCGGTTCGCCTGACAGCCCACCCCGGGATGGAGGCCCTGCCGGCCTTCTCTCCCGACGGCCGCTGGATCGCTTTCACCGCCCAGTACGCCGGGAACTGGGACGTCTTCGTCATTCCCAGCGGGGGCGGTTCTCCCCGCCGGCTGACCTGGCACCCCCTGCCGGACTTTGTGACGGGCTGGACGCCGGACAGTCAATCCGTGCTCTTCTCCTCGCCTCGCGACAGCGTCAACCCCCGTTACGACCGGCTCTACCGGGTCCCGGTCGAGGGCGGCCCCGCCCAGGCCTACCCGCTGCCCATGGCCTTCAAGGCCGCCCTCTCCCCGGACGGGAAGACCCTGGCCTACACGTCCATGCCCAACTCCGTCTTTTCGGTGTGGCGCCGCTACCGCGGCGGGATGGCCCCGTTCATCTGGATCTGGGACGTCGCCGGCGGGTCCGCGCGGAAGGTCCCCCGCCAGGATTCCAACGACACCGACCCCCGGTGGTTCGAGGGAAACGTGATGTTTCTGTCGGACCGTGACCGGGTGATGAACCTGCACCTCTACGAGTCCCGGACGGGCGAGGTGAAACCGCTCACCCGCTTCACGGGGGCGGACGTCAAGTCCTACGGGACCGACGGGAAACGGGTCGTGTTCGAGCGCGAGGGGTACCTCCACCTCCTCGACCCCGCCACGGGGGCGGTCTCGAAGCTGACCGTCAGCCTCGAACCCGAAGCCATCCAGGCCATGCCCCGCTACGTCAAGGCGGCGAAGCAGATCCAGAACCTCAGTCTCTCCCCCGCCGGCAAGCGCGTGGCCTTCGAGGCCAGGGGGGAGATCCTGACCGTGCCCGTCGAGAAGGGGGACATCCGCAACCTGACGCGGACGCCGGGCGCCATGGAGCGGGAGCCCGCCTGGTCGCCCGACGGCACCTGGGTCGCTTACTTCGGAGAGGAAGGCGGGGAATACGCCCTGAAGATCGTCGACCAAAAGGGCGAAAAGCCGCCGCGGGTCATCCCCCTCACCGACCCCGGGTGGTGCTTCGGGATCCGGTGGTCCCCGGACTCGAAGCGGGTTGCATACAAGGACAGCCGGCTCAACCTGTTCTGGCTGGACCTGGAGAAGGGGCTCCCCGTGAAGATCGACTCGACCACTTACTTCAACTTCTACCGGGACCTCAACGCCGCCTGGTCGCCCGACGGGAAGTGGATCGCCTACGACCGGATGCTGGACAACCACTTCCGGGCGGTCATGCTCTACAGCGTCGAGAAGGCGTCCGGCACCCAGGTGACCGACGGCATGAGCGACGCCTGGTCCCCCGCCTTCGACCGGAGCGGGAAGTACCTGTACTTCCTGGCCGGGACCAACCGGGGACAGGTCACCTCCTGGCTCGACCTGACCTCGCTCCAACACAAGCCCACGGCGACCCTCTACGCCGCGGTGCTCTCGGCGGACGACCCGTCGCCCTTCGGGCCCCAGAGCGACGACGAGAAGGAGCCGGCCGCGCCTGCGAAGGCGGAGACGCCCAAGCCCGCCGCCGAGGGCGGCCGGACGGAGACGGGGGGAAGCCGGGTGGACCTCGAGGGCCTCCGGCAACGCATCGTGGCTTTCCCGGTGGCGGCCGGCTTCTTCTACGAACTGCGCACCGGCAACGACGGGAAAGTCTTCTTTCTGGAGGGGAAAGGCGGCGAGCAGGACCTCGAGGACGCCCCCCAGGGCGAGGGGTACAACCTGCACCGCTTCGACCTCGGCGAGCGGAAGGACGAGACGATCCTCTCCGGGATCAGTCGGTACGAGTTGTCCGCCAACGGGATGAAGCTCGTCTACGGCAAGGGGCAGCAGTACTTCGTCACGGACGCCGAGGGGACCCCCAAGCCCGGCGAGGGAAAGCTCAGAACGGAGGAGATGACCGTCTGGTCCGAGCCCGCGGCCGAGTGGCGCCAGATGGCCCGGGAAGCCTGGCGGATCTGCCGCGAGTGGTTCTACGACCCCGGGATGCACGGGCAGGACTGGCCGGCGGTCTGGGACCGATACGAGGCTTACCTTCCCTACCTCGCCTCCCGGTCGGACCTCAACTACGTTCTCGCCCAGATGCTCGGTGAACTCTGCGTGGGCCACGCCTTCGTCTTCGGCGGGGACGTCCCCGAGTCCGAGGGGGCGGCCGGGGGCCTCCTGGGCGCGGATTACGAGACGGTGAACGGCTTCACCCGCATCCGGAAAATCTACGCCGGCGAGAACTGGAACCCCGGCCTGCGGTCCCCGCTCACCGAGCCCGGCATCCGGGTGAAGGAAGGGGAATACGTCCTCGAGGTGGACGGCCAGGCCCTGAAGGGCAACGACGACATCTCGCGGCTCCTCCTCGGCAAGGCCGACCGCCAGGTCCGGCTCCGGGTGAACGGCGCCCCCACCCTCGAGGGTTCCCGGGTCGTGACCGTTGTCCCGCTGGCCTCGGAGGCCAATCTGCGATATCGGGACTGGCTGGAGAACAACCGGAAAACGGTGGAACGCCTGTCGAACGGCCGGGTGGGTTACATCTACCTGCCCGACACCTCCACCGGCGGCTTCACCCATTTCAACCGGTATTTCTTCCCGCAGGTCGACAAGGAAGGCCTCGTGGTGGACGAACGGTTCAACGGCGGCGGCTCCATCGCCGACTACTTCGTGGAGTGGCTCGACCGCCCCCTCACCTCCTGGTGGATGCACCGCATGGGCAAGCCCATCACCAGCCCCCTGGCGTCGGTCTACGGCCCCAAGGCCCTGATCGTCAACGAGTACGCCGGCTCGGGCGGCGACATGTTTCCCTACCTTTTCCGGCAGCGCAAGATCGGGCCTCTCGTCGGCAAACGCACCTGGGGCGGCCTGGTGGGGATCACCGGTTACCCGGTCCTGATGGACGGCGGCGGCGTCACCGCCCCGAGCATCGCCTTCGTCACGAAGGAGGGGACGTTCGCGGTGGAGAACGAGGGGGTGGCCCCCGACATCGAGGTGGAGTACACGCCGGCCGACTTCGCCGCCGGCCGTGACCCCCAGCTCGAGAAGGCCGTTGAAAGCGTCCTGAAAGCCCTGGAAGCGCACAAGGCCCCGACCTTCGCCCCCGGGCCCTTCCCCCGGGGCCGGTAGAACCGGTCCCCGGAACGGCGGCCGGTCTGAAATGGTTGAAACCATCCAGCCGCCGTGCGTGTTATACTAGCCCGTCGCCGTTGGGCGGCCGAAAAACGACTCATCGCTGGAGACAGACACCATGGCCCTGACCGCAAAACCCCGCTCGAAAAAGAGACGGATCATCGTCACCCTTATATTGGTCGCGATTCTCGCCGTCGGGGGATACCTCCTGTACAGTTCCTTTTTCGGCGGGAAAGCGGACGTCGAGTTCACCACCGCCGCCGTCGAGCGGGGGGCGATCCGGAACACGGTGACCGCGACGGGGACCGTCCAGGCCGTGCTCACCGTGCAGGTGGGGACCCAGGTCTCGGGGCAGATCGAGAAGCTCTACGCCGACTACAACTCCGTGGTGAAACACGGCCAGCTCCTGGCGGAGATCGACCCCCGCAACTTCCAGTCCCAGGTGCAGAACGCCGAGGCCAGCCTCTCGGCCGCCCGGGCCCGCGTGGCCATGGCCGAGGCCGACATCGTCAACCAGCAGGCCAACCTGCGGAGCGCCCGGGCCAACATCGAGGCCGCCCGGGCGACGCGGGACAACGACGCCCTCACCCTGCGGCGGAACACCGACCTCGTCAAGGGCGGCATCGCGGCCCAGAGCGACCTGGACAACGCCAAGGCCGCCGCCGACGCCTCCGCGGCCCGCTACCAGCAGACGGAGGCCGCCCTGGCGCAGGTGGAGGCCCAGCTCCGCTCCGCCAAGGCCCAGCTCGCCCAGGCCAAGGCCCAGGAGGAGCAGGCGGTCGCGGCCCTCGACCAGGCCCGGACCAACCTGGGGTACACCGACATCATCTGCCCGGTGGACGGGGTGGTGGTCTCCCGCAGCGTGGACGTCGGCCAGACGGTGGCGTCGAGCCTGCAGGCCCCCACGCTCTTCGTCATCGCCAACGATTTGACCAAGATGCAGGTGAACGCCAGCGTGGACGAGGCCGACATCGGCAAGATCTCCGACAAGGTGGACATCAAGTTCACCGTGGACGCCTACCCCCAGGAGAGTTTCACGGGGAAGATCTCGGAGATCCGGCTCAACCCGACGACCGTTCAGAACGTGGTGACCTACAACGTCGTCATCTCGGTGGACAATTCCGATCTGAAGCTGAAACCCGGGATGACGGCCAACATTACCATGACCGTGGAGCAGCGCGAGAACGTGTTGCGCGTTCCCAACGCCTCCCTGCGTTACCTCCCCCCGGGGATGACCCAGGAGAAGGTCCGGGAGTTGATGAAGGAGATTCGGGGAGGGTTCGAGGGGTCCGAGGGGCGCGGGGGCCGGGAGCCCGCCCCGTCCGCGGGCGGCACGGGAGCGACCGCCCCGGCTTCCCCCGCAGACGGGCAGACCGCCCCACGGGGGCGCGGCCGTCGCGAGGAAGCACCACAAACCGCGTCCGCGGGGACAGCCGCCGGAAAAGGCGCCGCGTTGCCGCCCGACGTGGAGGCGCTCCTGGAAAAGATGCGGGACCCCAACCTGACCCCGGAGGAAAAGCGGGAGCTTTTCGGCAAGCTCCGTCAACTCCCCGAGGAGCAGCGGCAGTTGATCCGGGCACGGTTCACGGAGGGGCGTGGCGGGCGATCGCAGGACGGCGTCGGGGCGACCGGCGGCGCTTCCGGGCCTGCCGGGCGAAAACCGGCGCCGGCAGTGGCGGAGAAGGGCGCCGCCGGCCTGGCTCCCGGACAGCTCTGGGACCCCGCCGACAAGATCCGGTTCCCGGAGCCCCGCACCCGCCGGCAGCGGCCGGGCATCGTCTGGGTCATGGACGCCGGCGGAAAGCCCGCCGTGCGGAAAGTCGTGCTGGGCATCACCGACGGGGCCAACACCGAACTGGTGGGGGGCGACCTGAAGGAAGGCGACAAGGTGATCGTCAGCGACACCTCCCAGAGCAACGGGTCGCAGCGACCCGGGGCCTCCGGCGGCCAGCAGCAGCGCTCACCCTTCATGAGCGGGCCTCCCGGCGGCGGCCGGCGCTGACGGGCTTCGAACGATGGACACCCACCTTTCGCCGGAAACGGACACCCACCCCGGGACCGCCTTTGCGCCCGGCGTCGCGGTCATCCGTCTGGAGAAGGTCCACAAGATCTACCACACCAGCGAGGTGGAAGTGCACGCCCTCCACGGGATCTCCCTGATGGTCCGCCGGGGGGAGTTCATCGCGGTGATGGGCCCGTCCGGATCCGGCAAGTCCACCATGATGAACATCATCGGCTGCCTCGACCGCCCCACCCGCGGGCGCTATTTCCTGGACGACATCGACGTGTCCACCATGTCCCGCACCGAGCTGGCGGACGTCCGGAACCAGGCCATCGGCTTCGTCTTCCAGTCCTTCAACCTGGTCCCCCGGACCTCGGTGGTGGAAAACGTCGAACTCCCGCTGCTCTACGCCGGCGTCCCGGCGCGCGAACGGTCCCGGCGCGCCCGGGAGGCGCTGGCGGCGGTGGGCCTGTCGGAGCGGGAGCACAGCCTTCCGAACCAGCTCTCGGGCGGCCAGCAGCAGCGCGTCGCCGTGGCCCGCTCCCTGGTGAACAACCCCTCCATCATCCTCGCGGACGAGCCCACCGGCAACCTGGACAGCCGGACCTCCGTGGAGGTGATGGACATCTTCCAGCGTCTCAACCGGGAGATGGGGATGACCATCCTCATCGTGACCCATGAGCCCGACATCTCTCAGTTCGCCCGGCGCATCGCCGTTTTCCGGGACGGACGGATCCACCGGGACCTCCCCGTCGAGAATCCCCTGGACGCCCGGGCCGTCCTGGCGAGCATGCCCGTGGTCGAGGAGGAGGACGACGACTGATGAAAATCCTGGCCATCCTGAAGATCGCCGTCCGAGCCCTGGGGCGCAACAAGATGCGGTCCTTCCTCACCATGCTGGGGATCATCATCGGGGTCGGCGCCGTGATCGCCATGGTCTCCATCGGCCAGGGGGCCCAGGAACTGGTCCAGGACCAGATTTCCAGCATCGGCACCAACATCCTCTACATCTGGCCGGGGAGCATGACCCAGGGCGGTGTCCGGGGCGGCGCCGGGGCGGCCAGCACCCTCACCGACGAGGACGTGATGGCGGTGGAGCGGGAGTGCCCCGCCGTGGCCGCGGCGACCCCCATCGTCCGGTCGTCGGGCCAGATGGTTTTCGGGAACCAGAACTGGTTCGCCTCGGTCCAGGGGGCCAGCGAGAAGTTCCTCAAGGTCCGGAACTGGAGCGTGCAGGAGGGGGTCTTCTTCGAAGAGGGGGACGTCCGGTCCGCGAAGCGGGTGGTGGTGCTGGGCAAGACCATTGTGGACAACCTGTTCCCCGGTCTCAGCCCCGTGGGGCAGACCATCCGGATCCGGAACCTCCCGTTTCTCGTCATCGGGGTCCTGACGCCGAAAGGCCAGTCCATGATGGGCCAGGACCAGGACGACGTGGCCATCATGCCCTACACCACGGTCCAGCGCAAGCTCCTGGGGCAGACCATCCTCTCCATCAACTCCGCCATGATCTCCTGCGTCAGCGCCGCGGCGACCAAGTCCGCCGAGACCCAGATCACCGAACTGCTGCGCCAGCGGCACCGGATCGGCCCCGGTCAACCCGACGACTTCATGGTGCGCAACATGACGGACGTGGCCGACGCCGCCCAGCAGACCAACCAGGTCATGACGCTCCTCCTGGGGAGCATTGCCGCGGTCTCCCTCCTGGTGGGCGGCATCGGCATCATGAACATCATGCTGGTCTCGGTGACGGAGCGGACGCGGGAAATCGGGATCCGTATGGCCATCGGCGCCCGCCCGGGACAGATCCGGCTCCAGTTCCTCTCCGAGTCGCTTCTTCTGAGCCTCCTGGGTGGCGCTTTCGGAGTGGGGCTCGGGATCGCGCTCTCCCTGGTCATCGCCCATTTCCTGCAGTGGCCGACCCACCTCTCGTCCGTCTCCATCTTCCTGTCGTTCGGTTTTGCCGCCGGCGTCGGGGTGTTCTTCGGCTACTACCCGGCCCACAAGGCCGCCTCCCTCGACCCCATCGACGCCCTGCGCTACGAGTGAGGCTTCACGATGAGCGACATCCCCGCCCGTCCCTGCAAGCGGCGCAGCCTCGGCTGCATCCTGAAGAACGCCCTCCTCTCGGGACTTTTCGTGATCGTGCCCGTGGTCCTGACCGCGTGGGTCGTCTCCTTCCTCTTCCGGAGCCTGGACAACCTCTGCAAACCGCTCGCCCAGAAGCTGTTCCGGATGGATGTCCCGGGGTTGGGCATCCTGCTGACCGTGGCGCTCCTCCTGGTGGTGGGGATCCTGGCCAACAACTTCCTCGCCCGGCGCCTGATCCGCCTGGGCGAGAAGGTCCTGGCCCGGATTCCGCTCGCGGGCGGGGTCTATGATGCCGTGAAGCGGATCATGGCCAGCTTTACCGGAAGTTCGGACGACCGGCCGAAGAAGGTGGTCCTGGTGCCCTACCCGGCCGACGACCGCTGGGCGGTCGGCTTCCTCAACGGTGAGACCGTCCTTCCGGACGGGCGCCGGATGGGCCTGGTGCTGGTCCTGGGGGCGCTCAACCCCACCACCGGCTTCCTGACGGTGATCCCCGTGGAGAAGATCCTGCTCCTGGACATCCCCGTGGACAGCGCCATGGCCGTCATCATCTCCGGCGGCATGGTGGCGCCGGACGCTTTCCCCACGCGGCCGCTGGTGATGGGATAGGCTGTAGGCTGTAGGCTGTAGGTCCGGAGGGGTTCCCATCGGTATCGGTATCGGTATCGGGATCGCAATCGCTGTCGCAATCGCTGTCGCAATCGCCGTCGCAATCGCAATCGCCGTCGCCGTCGCAGCCGGGATCGGCGGCCCCCTTGCGGCGACGGCCCGCAAGCTTCGATCGTCTCCCTACCTTGCGGAGTGCGGCGCGAAGGCTGCCGGAGCGCCGCTTTGATCGCGCCGCGCAGGCCGCCGGAGCGGCGCGGCCCCGACCCAACCCGCGCGTCTTTCGCACCATGAAACGCAGGCGCGCAGGCACAAGGCGGAGGGCGGGGTTCACACCTTCAGGTCGGTCATCAGCCGGTCGGCATTTTCGGGTTTCCCCAGGATCATGAGGATGTTGCCGGCTTCCAGGGTCAGGTCGGTGGCCGGGTTGAAGAGCATGCTCTCCCCGCCCGATCGCCGGATACCCACCACCATCAGGTTGTAGGTCTCCCGGAGTTTCGATTTCCGGAGCGGGACGCCGTCCAGGAAGGAGCCGGCGGGAAGGGTGAACTCCCGCATCTCGAGCTGGATGGACCCCCGCTGGCTGATCATCTCCATGAACTCCGTCACGTTGGGGTGGATGATGGTGTTGGCGATCTGTCGGGCGCCGGCCCGGTAGGGAAAGATCACCTTGTCGGCGCCGGCCCGCCTCAGTTTTTCTTCGGCGGATTCCTCGGCACAGCGGGAGAGAATGAAGATCTTCCGGTTGAGGACCCGCGCGGACAGGGTGATGTAGAGGTTCTTGGCGTCCGAGTCCACCACGCAGGCGATGGCCCGGGCCCGTTCCACCCCCGCCTGCCGGAGGGTCTCGTCGCGGGTGGCGTCCCCCTCGATGACGAGGAGGTCGTCATCCTGGATTTTCCGGGCCAGCTCGGGGACCCCCTCGATGACGACGAAGGGGACGCCCCGCGCCCTCAGTTCCTCCCCCACGATTCGTCCCATGCGGCCGTACCCGCAGATGATCACGTGGTTCTCCAACCGTGAAACCGCCCGCTCCATTTTCCGCCTCCTGAAGAGATTCCGCACGTGACCTTCGACGAGGACCTGGGCGCCGAGGGTCAGTACGTACAGCGCGGTGCCGACCCCCACCAGGAGGAGGCCGATGGTGAAGACGCGGCCCTTGACCCCCATGGGGTGGATCTCCCCGAACCCGATGGTGGTGAGGGTCGTGAGCGTCATGTAGAGCGAGTCCACCAGGCTCCATCCCATCAGGATCCGGAACCCGCCGGTGCCCACCACCACGATGGCGAGCATCAGGAAAACCGCCGTGAGCATCTTTCTTCGGTTTTCGTTCGATTCCAGCAAGATCCACCGACCCGTGGGAAAATCACCCAGCCGCCCCATTATAGGTTCAAATCCGTTGATTGTGCAACGGTCCCGCGGGATAATGAACCCGATATCCGAACGGGGGCGAGCGAATGGGCATGGAGATCGAACGCAAATTCACCGTGGGCGAGGATTGGTCCGTCCCCGCGGGCGACGGTGTCCGGATTCGACAGGGCTACCTCTCGGTGGACCCGGCGCGGACCGTCCGGGTCCGCCTGGCCGGGGACCGGGGTTTCCTCACCGTCAAGGGGAAGACGGAGGGCGCCTGCCGGCCGGAGTACGAGTACGAAATCCCTTTCGACGACGCGGCGGAGATGCTGGGGGCGCTCTGCGACCGGCCGGCCGTGGAGAAGGTCCGGTACCGTGTCCCTTACGGCGGGAAAACCTGGGAAGTGGACGTGTTCGAGGGGGGCAACGCCGGGCTCCGGTTGGCGGAGGTGGAGCTGGACAACCCGGGTGAGGTTGTCAAGCCGCCACCCTGGGCTGGTGCGGAAGTCACCTCGGACCCCCGTTTCCAGAACGTGAACCTTTACCTGAGCCCGTTCGCGTCGTGGCGTCCGGAAGGATGAGCCCGCGAAAAGTCGGAAATCGAGCGGGAAAGTATCTGCAAAGCCTTTGGTTGAGCCATCGCCCGGAGGGTACGGTACTTGTTGCGGGGATGTCAGGAAGGAGAAAAGGAGGATTCCGATGTCGAAAGCGCGTGTGTGGTCGTCCCTGGTCCTGGTCGCCCTGGCGGGCGTACTCGCTGGTTGCGGGGGTAAACCCGGGGGGGAAAAAGGGAGCGCCGGTGCCGGGCCGGGCGGGGGCGGGTCGACGCCTGCCGCCGGGCCGGGGGAGGCCCCGGCCGAAGTCCCGGGCAAGCCGTACGCGAACGCCCTGCTGGAGATCCGGGTCCCCGACGGCTGGGACTTCAAGGACCTGAACGAAGGCTACCCCGACCGGAGCCCCTACGCCATGCTCAACCTTCAGAAGCGAGGCCAGGCGTGCTACGTCCTGGTGGCCGTCCAGCGAAACACCGAGGAGACGCCCGAGCAACACCTGGAGAAGTTCCTCAGGGACAACCCCAACCTCCGCGCGACCCCGGTGGAATCCCTGACGTTCGGGGGGGCGCGGTGGGCGAAGACCACGTACACCTACGGGACGTTCCAGGCCGTTTACGTGGCCCGCTTCAAGGATCTCCACCAGGTCCGGATCACCTGCCAGGGGGAGGGGGCGGACAAGGACCCGCAGGTGCTTTCCATCCTCGACAGTTTTCGGTTCAAGTTGTAGGTTGTAGGCTGTAGGCTATAGGCTGTAGGCTGTAGGTCCGGAGGATTCCTTGTTGGGGTCTGAACTGGCATCGGAATCGGCATCGGTATCGGTATCGGTATCGGTATCGCAATCGGTATCGCAATCGGTATCGCAATCGGTCTCGCCATCGCCATCGCCGTCGCCATCGCCGTCCCCACCCCGCCGCCATCCCCGCCGCCATCGACCTCCTCTGTGGACCCGCTGCCTCCAGCCTGGATTCTGTCCTGCGGAGTGCGGCGCGGAGGTTGCCGGAGCGCCGCTTTGATCGCGCCGCGCAGGCCGCCGGAGCGGCGCGGCCTCAACATAAACCACGCACCTTTCGGAAGAGAAAGCACTTGGGGGCAAAAATGCCACTGGGCGCCGGCCTTTTCGGGGCATGCGGTTCTCTTGGTGACAACGGAGATCGAAGGGACGAAAGGACGAAAGGACCAAAGGGACAGACGGAACCGAGGAGGCCGATGGGGCTCGAGGGCGTTCCAGAGAAAGGCTTGAGACAAGAAGCGTATTCCGGGGTTTGAACCCGTTTTCCGGGGCGGGGGCTTTGCCCGCAAATCCGGAGGGGATCCCGTGCTGCCGTACGCGGCGTCACTCCAGCGGGGCCGGTTTGCCGATGAGGTAGCCCTGGGAATAGTCCACGCCGATCCGGAGCAGTTCGTCCTGGAGCACCTGGCTCTCCACGTACTCGGCGATGGTCAGCAGGCCGGAGTTGTGAGCGAACTCCGTCATCATCCGCACGACCTTCGCACAGGCCTCGTCCCGGAGGATGTCGCGGACCAGGCTGCCGTCGAGCTTCAGGTAGTCGATGTTCAACTCCATGATCCGCTTGAAATTGGAGTAGCCGCTGCCGAAGTCGTCCAGGGCGATCCGGATGCCGTGCGCTTTCACGTCCCCGATGAAGCTCCGGATCGCCTCGAAGCTCTTCGAGCCCTCTTCCTCCACGATTTCGACGATCAGGCGCCGGGAGATCTGGGGGTTTTCCCGGATCATGTTGAGGATGAAGGCCCGGGTGTCGGGGTTTTCGATGTCCAGGACCGACAGGTTGACGGAGACGCTCTCGCTGCGCTGGGCAAAGGCCCGGACGGTCTTGGTCAGGATGGCCCGGGTCAGATCGGGGTAGTACCGGCTCTTCTTGGCCACGGAGAGGAAGCATCCCGGGGTATCGACCGAGCCGTCGGGGTTGAGAAGGCGCATCAGGGATTCGTACTTCTCGATCCGGCCGGTCCGGTTGTTGAGGATGGGCTGGAACCAGGGCACCAGCCAGTCGTTCTTGATGGCGCTCCGGATTCGCCCCAGCCAGAAGATGTTGCTCTCGATCTCCTTGTGGAGGTCGGCGATGATCTCCTCGGCGACGAACCAGCCGTGGTGCGACGTGACGGCGTTGTCGAGCGCCAGGAGGGCCCGCTGCAGGATGTCCCCCCCGCCCAGGGAGACCCCGATGGTGACGTCGACGTTGAACTCGTGGTTGTGGGCGACGAACTTCTGGTTCCGGATGAGGTCGAGCAGAAGCTCGCAGATCCGGCGCATCCCGCGCTCGCCCACCACGCCGTCCGCGTCGTCGAGGAAGATGCCGAAGGTGGCGTCGCTGACGTAGTAGACCTTCGGTTCCACCGACAGCTTCTGGCTGATGAACTGGGGCAGCAGCTCCGCGAAGCGGACCTCCACCCGCGAGGCGGTCTCGTTCCCGTAGAACTTGCAGATGGCGTCGAGGTTGTCGATTTTCAGGACGAAAAGCTTCGGCGCGATCGCGTGCAGCAGGTCATCCTGGAGGGCCGTCTTGTTGGGGAGGCGGGTCCGGGGGTCCATCGTGGAGAGGACGTACTTCTTGTTGAGGAGGGACATCTTCGTGTAGGAGCGGGCGTGGGCGAGCAATTCGTGGCGGTCGAAGGGTTTGCCGATGAAGTCGAGGGCCCCTTCCTCGAGGGCCTGGATGCGCTGCGACTTCTCCGACACGGCGGACAGGACGAGGATGGGGATGCGCTGGGTCTTCTCGTTCTCCCGCAGGCGCCGGATCGCGGTGTGACCGTCCATCTCCGGCATCATCAGGTCCATCAGGATCAGGTCGGGGATCTCCTTCAGGGCGATCTGCACGGCCTCCCAGCCGTTTTCGGCTTCCAGGAGGCGGTAGCCTTCCTCCCCGAGGACCTTGCGGATGATCATCCGGTTGCCGGGGATGTCGTCCACGATCAGGACCAGCGGCCTGGGTTCCATCGTCCCTCTCTCCCCCCTTCGCCGACGCGCGGTGGTGTCGAAATCGTCCTCGCTGCCGGTCTCGCCGCGCCACAATCACCCCGATTATACGTCAGGTTCGACCCCCGGCGAACGGGAAACTGAAACTCTTTCCTTTGTTCCGCGATCATGCTATAAATGACGGGATTCCGCGGAATGGGGTTCGGGGATATGAGCCGCAAGAAGCAACCGCACGAAATCGGGGAGTTGTTCAGCCTGCAGCGGCACGTGCAGGGCCTGTTTCACCGGGAGGCCCGGGCCGGGCACGGGACCGGCGTCTGCTGGACGCCCGTCACGGACGTGTACGAGATGGAGGACCGGTTCGTGATCATCCTGGAGGTCCCGGGCATCGTCCGGAAAGACATGGAGATCGTCGCCCAGGGCAACGAGATCGTCATCAAGGGGATCCGCCGGCCCGCCCCGGAGTTCGGCAAGGCGAACTTCCACCAGTTGGAGAGGGAATTCGGCGAATTTCACCGGGTCTTCACCTTCGAGACGGTCCTCGATCCGAACCGGGTGGAAGCGTCCCTCCGCAACGGCGTGCTGGTCGTGACCGTTCCCAAGGCCTCCGCCGGGGGCGCCGACGCCGTCCCCGTGCACTAGGGCCCCGTCGAATCGAACAAGGAGATTCCCATGCGCGCAATCCTGTACTTTCTGACCGTCCTGGCCCTGACCGGGAGCATCCCCGCGGCCGACACCGCCGGAAAGGCCATCGACGAAGGTTACTTCACCATCTACTTCCGGAACAAACCGGTGGGTTACGAGAAGTACACCCTGAGCCCGGAAACGGGGGGGCGTCTCCTCATGGAGACCGAGAGCCAGTTCACCCTCCCCAAGGGAGCGGGGAACATGGGTTTCTTCTACCGCACCCGCGAGGTCATGGACGCCACCTACAACCCCATCCACTTCGAGGAGGCCTACCTCTTCGCGGACCAGGAGAACCGGCTCAAGGCCACGTTCGACAAGGGCAAGGTCACGGACGACGCCATCCTCGCCGGGCAACAGTTCAACCGGTCAAAGGCGGTCAAACCGCAGGTCCGGATCCTCGAGGAAGCCGTCTACAGCCTCTACTGCATCCTTTACAAACGGTATGCCATGGGGAAGGCGCCCCGGCAGGTCCTGAGCGTTTACATCCCGAAGGTGGCGGTCGAACTCAACGCCACGATGAACCTGGAGCGCGAGGGCGTGTCGGAGGGGCCGGACGGCCCCGTGCGCATCCGGCGGTTCAGTGTGGACCTCGGCGGGTTCCAGGGGGTCATGCTGGACGTGGACGACCAGGAGCGGGTACAGCGCATCATCGTGGAAAAACAGGAGATAGAACTGGTCCGGGACCCCGCGGGCGGCCCGAAACCCGACGCCGCGCCCGCCCCGCCGACGGCGGCCCCGGCCCCGGGGCCGGCCCCCGCGACGGCGCACGAGGCGGTACCGGCGCCGACGACCGCCCCGCCCCCCGCGCCGGCTCCCCAGCTTGAACCGAAGCCGGAGACGGCCCCGGCGGAGCCGAAGCCGGACGCACCCGTGCCGTCCCCCGCGCCCCCGCCGCCCGCCGAGTCGAAGAAGGACACGCCGCCGCCGGCACCCCCCGCCCCGGCCGAGCCCGGGAAGGACGTTCCCGCCGCCCCCGCTCCCGCCCGCTGAGCGTGACCGGTTGCGAAACGTGCCCACGCGGACCCCTCCGAAACCGAGCGCCGGGCAGAATTCCGCCGCGCTTCGCCACATGGTGGAGGAGCTGGCGGAGGCCAATCACCGCCTCCTGAACCGCGAAAACGAACTCCGGCGAAAGCAGTTTTTCCAGGAGGTCTTCAACCAGACCCTGACCCGCCTGATCGCCTCGACGGACCTGAACACGGGTCTTAACGACGCCCTGGGGATCCTGTGCCCGGCCATCGATGCGGAGATCGGCCTTGTCTACCTGGCGGAGGGCCGCCAGGCCGTTCCGGCCGCCACCTGGAACTTCGACGGCGAACCGCCCGGCATCGCCCCGGGAAAGGGGTTTCCCGGGGTGGTGTTCCGCGAGCACAAGCGCCTCGTCATTGCGGACATCCCGGCCGATTTCCCCTTCAAGATCCGCAAAGACCCCAACCTCGAGGTGTTGCCCCGCGTGATGATCGCCCAGCCGATCCCGCGGGCGGAACAGGTCCTGGGCGTCATCCTCGTCGGTTCCACCAAGCCGTTCTCGCCCGAGCACCTGGACCTTCTGGAGCGGGTGTCGATCCAGGCGGGGTTGGCGGTCACCCATGCCCTCCACCTGCGCCGGGCCATGGACCTGACCCGGGAGCTGAAGTTCAAGTCCGAGTCCCTCAAGCACAAGTACTCGGAGCTGGAGAAGGCCTCCCGGACGAAATCCATGATCTTCGCGGGGATCTCCCACGAGCTGAAGACCCCGCTGAACGCCATCATCGGGTTCTCCCGGGTGCTGCTCAAGAAGACCCACGGGGACCTTTCCCCCGACCAGGAGGCGTACGCCCGGCTGATCCTCAAGAACGGCGAGCACCTGCTCACCGTGATCAACGAGATCCTCGATTACGCGCGGCTCGATGCCGAGGCCGCCGAACTGCCCCTGGCGGACCTGAACCTCTCCGGCGAGATCGAGGACTGCCTCCTTTCCATGCGCCCCCTGGCCGAGCGGAAGCGGCAGAAGTTCCTCTTCCGCTGCGGGACGGAACTCCCCGGCATACGGACCAACCGGAACAAGCTCAAGCAGATCCTCTTCAACCTCCTGAGCAACGCCGTCAAGTTCTCCCCCGAGGGCTCCGAGATCGAGATCGCCACCCGGCTGTCCGAGTACGGGGACGAGGTGCGGGTGACGGTGTCCGACCACGGGCCGGGCATACCCCCCGAAGACCGGGAGCGGGTCTTCGAGCCGTTCTTCCGGGCTTCCCAGGCTTCAGCCACGGAAGGCACCGGGCTGGGGCTTTCCCTCACCCGGGGTATGGTGGAGCGCCTGGGCGGGCGCATCCGCGTCGAGCCGGGCCCGGACGGCGGCAGCGCCTTCTCCTTCACCCTCCCCGTCGCCGGTTTCGAGCCGGGGGGTACGGGGCGCGAACTCGTGAAGGCCCGCGGAGGCAACGGTGAATAATCCCCCCCGGGTCCTGATCGTCGACGACCAACCCGACAACCTCGTCCTGCTGGAGGCCTTCCTGCGCCCCGAGGGATACGAGGTCCGGAAAGCCCCCGACGGCCCGCGGGCCGTGGCGCTCGCCCGGGAGGACGCGCCGGACCTGGTGCTGCTGGACGTCCTCATGCCGGGCATGGACGGGTTCGCCGTCTGCCGCGCCCTCCGCGGGAATTCCCGGACCCGGTTCGTCCCCGTCATCATGATCACCGCCCTCCAGGAGACCGAGGACCGCATCCGGGGCCTGGAGGCGGGGGCCGACGACTTCGTCTCGAAGCCCGTCCAGGACGACCTGCTCCTGGCCAAGATCCGGTCGTTGCTGCGGTTGAAGAAAATGCGCGACGAACTCGACGGGATCCGCACCGACTTCGGAAACATGATGGTGCACGATCTTCGCGCCCCGGTGCACACCATCCTGGGACTGGTGGAGCTGCTTCGGGAAGACCTGGGCGCCATGGCCGGCAGCCCCTCCCGCCTCCTCGACCTCGTGGAGAAGAGCGCCCGGGGCATCGACACGCGGATCACCGACTTCCTCGAGCTGGCCCGGCTGGAATCGGGCCGGCTGAAATTGAACCGGGCGCGCACGGATGTCGTCCAATTGGCCAGGGAAGCCCTAGAACGCTTCGGCCCGGTGGCGGGGAAAAAGCGCCTGAACGTCCGCCTCGAGGCGCCCGGGGACCCCGTCCTGGCCGACGTCGATGCAGGTCGGCTGGAACAGGTTTTCGACAACCTCCTGCAGAATGCCGTCAAGTTCTCGCCCGCCGGGGGTGGCATCACGGTGCGGGTCTCCCGGGAAGCCGCGACCGTCCGCTGCCGGGTGGAGGACGAGGGGCCGGGCTTCCCCGCCGCCGACAGCGAGGCGCTGTTCGAGAAGTATTTCCAGCGCGACGGGCGCCAGGGCGGGGTGGGCCTGGGCCTCTACGTCTGCCGGGCGGTGGTGGAGGCCCACGGTGGTTCGATCCGGGCTGAAAACCGTCCGGGCGGGGGCGCCCGGTTCACCTTCGAACTGCCGTTGCACGAGCCGTAAGTGGTGGCGCGGGCTTCAGCCTGCGCGGCACGACCAGGCGGGAGACGGATCTGGCCAAACGGCCCTGCAAATGGTGGCGCGGGCTTCAGCCTGCGCGGCAGACCAAAGGGGAACACGGGCTGAGGACGGTTCGAGGGGCCGTCGGGAAGGCCCCCCAAGGCGCCCGGGTCCCTTTTCGCGGGTTTTTCGGTTAGGTCCCAGCCGGGTCTGGAGGAGAGTGAAGATGAGGGTACATGGAATACGGGTGCTGATGGCTCTGGCCGTCGCGTTGTGGGGCGCTGACGCCCTTCCTTCCGGGGAAACCGGGAAAGCCGGCGTGATTCGCGGGCAGCTGCTCGCCCAGTTCGGGAAGGCGTCCCTGAACTACCGGGGTGGCCGACTCCTGCGCTTCGAGGAGGTCGACCGGCACCTCGCCGCGGTGATGAAGTGGGTCCGCACCCAGTCCTGGGAGGGGATTCCCCCGGGAAGCCTGACCCTGACCTTCGCGGACCTCTTCGCCGTCGAGACCTCGGACACCCTTCTCCCCCTGACCAACACCGTCGTCCGGCTAGCCCCCGAGGTGAGCCTGGAGGGCCTCCCCGTCCGGGACGAGAAGGGCGGCGTCCTGGGGAAGTACCGGTACAAGTACAGTTACTCGCGCTCGGGCGAACAGCGCTACACCCTCTGGTTCTTCCAGTACGAAACCGCGGAGGGGAGGCTCCAGCAGACCGGGAACGCCCTGCTCCTGGACCGGTACGCCGCCCGCTGGTCCGAGCTGAAGGACCGCGTCCTGCTCTCCCTCCCCGCCCCGCCCAGCGAGTGGAAGGAAGGGGAATAGGTGTTTAGGTGTTTAGGCTGTAGGCTGTAGGCTGTCGACCCGGAGGGGCTCCCATCGGTATCGGTATCGGTATCGGTATCGCAATCGCAATCGCTGTCGGAACCGCCGTTGCAACCGCCGTTGCAACCGCCGCTGCAATCGCCGTCGCAGCCGGGATCGGCGGCCCCCCTGGCGACGGCGGCCCGCAGCCCTCGATCGTCTCCCTTCCTTGCGGAGTGCGGCGCGAAGGCTGCCGGAGCGCCGCTTTGACCGCGCCGCGCAGGCCGCCGGAGCGGCGCGACCCCACGGCAACCCGCGCCTCCGGGAGAAAGCTCCCGGAATTTCTCTCACCCGGCACGGAGAAACGCAAATCGTATTAGACGCCCTCGAAAAAAGTCCTGATGGTGATCTCACAGAGGCACGGGGGCACGGAGAAGAGGCCTCTCCGATCACGGCCAACCGGCCAGGCGTCATCTCCTCTTGCCTTTCTCCCGACTCCTGTCTTCTGTCTTCTGAATTCTGAATTCTGAATTCTTTTTCCGTGTGGTTCGTGGTTAAATTCCGAGGGGGACGAACCTTGACGGGTTCGCAAAAAGTCGGAAGACAGACGGAAAAGTGTCTGTAAGACCTTTGTTTGAGCCATCTCCCGGAGGGTGATGGTACTTTTTGCGACCGCGTCAACCTTGGAAGTCAACGCCCTCTCCTCCGACCTTCAGCCTATCCACCTTCAGCCTATCCACCTTCTCCTTCTCCCTTGACCGCGGCCCCGCAACTCTGGCATACTGCGCCCGCGGCGCGGTTCGCCGCGGATGGTCACATGCAGCAGCCGCCCCTCACCCCCATCGAGACCTCGGAGGACGGGAGCCGTCAGAGCTTCCTCCTGAACATCGGGCCGTCTCATCCCGCCATGCACGGCATCATCCGCATCAACGTGGACCTGGACGGCGAGACCATCCGGAAGGCCGAGGTGGAGATCGGCTACCTGCACCGCGCCTTCGAGAAGGACGCCGAGCACGTGAGCTGGAATGGCGTGATGCCCTACACAGACCGGCTCAACTACGTCTCCCCGTTGCTGAACAACTTCGGCTACTGCATGGCGGTGGAGAAGCTCCTGGGGGTCCGGCCGCCCGAGCGGGCCGAGTACATCCGCGTCGTCCTGGGGGAGATCTCCCGCCTGGCCGACCACCTGACCTGCGTCGGCGCCTCCGCCATGGAGGTGGGCGCCTTCACCGCCTTCCTGTACTTCATGCAGGCCCGCGAACACGCCTACGAACTCATCGAGGACGTCACCGGCGCCCGGGTCACCGTGTCCTACGGCCGGGTGGGCGGCGTCCGGGCCGACCTGCCCGAAGGGTTCGCCGCCAAGGCACGGGAATGCTTCAAGATAATCCGCGCCCTTCTGAAGGAGACCGACCAGCTCCTCACGAAGAACCGGATCTTCTTCGACCGCTTCCGGGGGACCTGCCCCATCACCCGGGAGCTGGCCCTGGACTACGGGATGATGGGGCCCTGGCTCCGGTCCACGGGGGTGGCCCACGACCTCCGGAAGGCCGAGCCCTACGCCGTCTACGACCGGGTGCAGTTCGAGGTCCCCACCGGCGAGGCCGGGGACAACTACGACCGGTACCGGGTCCGGATGGCGGAGATGGAGCAGTCCATCCGCATCTGCGAGCAGTGCTTCGACCAGATGACGGCCGGCGGGGTTCGGACGCCGGTGCCCGCGGAGTACCTGGACGCCGCGGCCATGGTGGACGCGGCCAAGCACGCCCGCACCGCCGGCCTGATCCACTGCGAGGCGAAATTGTCCCCGAACCTCGAGGGGCAGGGTGCGGAGCACAAGGCCGCGGTGATCGCGGGCGGCCCGCCGGTGGCCATGCCGCCGCTCGGGAAGACCTACGGCAGCATCGAGGGCCTCATGAACCACTTCATGCTGGTCATGGAGAACCAGGGGATCCAGCCGCCGGCCGGCGACGCCTACGCCGCGGTGGAAGGCGCCAACGGGGAACTCGGGTTCTACGTGGTGAGCAACGGGACGGGCCGCCCCTGGAGGGTCCGGGTCCACTCCCCCTGCTTCGTCATCATGGCGGCCCTGGAGGAACTCCTCCCGGGGCACATGATCGCCGACCTCATCGTCACCTTCGGGAGCGTGAACATGATCGGGGGAGAACTGGACCGATGAACACCGCCGTGCTCCCCGACGACCTCCGCCAGGAAATCGCCGCCCTCCGGCAGCGCTTCCCCCTGGGCTCGAGCGCCCTGATCCCCGCCCTCTACGCGGTCCAGGCCCGCTGGGGACACGTCCCCGACACCCTGGCGGACGCCCTGGCCGAGGCGCTGGAGGTCCCGCCGGAGCGGGTGCGGGAAGTCGTCACCTTTTATTTCATGTTCAACGAGAAACCCGTGGGCCGCCACCACATCTTCCTCTGCAGGAACCTCTCCTGCTGGCTGCGGGGGAGCGAAGACCTCCGGGCGCACCTGGAAAGCCGGCTCGGGATCCGCCTGGGGGAGACGACACCCGACGGGCTCTTCACCCTGACGGGGGTCGAGTGCCTGGGCATGTGCGACCATGCGCCCGTCATGCAGATCAACGGGGAGTTTTACCCCGACCTCACGGCGGAGAAGATCGACGCCGTTCTCGACACGCTGAAAACGAAACCAAACCCACTTTAGGAGGAAAAATGCGTTCCTTTGGCAAGATCATCCTGGCGGCCGCGGCCGTCCTCGCTCTCTCCGGGGCTGCCGCCGCGGGCGTTTACATCGAGCAGCAGAACCACATGGACGCCTTCACCATGATGGGGCAGAACAGCCCCGAGAAGAACACCATCGACAAGATCTACATGGAGACGGGAAAGATGGCCATGCAGGGCGAGGGCAATGACGTGATCGTCCGCCTCGACCTCAAGAAGATGTACATCGTCGACCGCGCCGCGAAGACCTACCAGGTGGCCGACCTGCCCCTCCAGTTCCCCCCCGAGTTCGCCCAGATGATGTCCATGATGACCTTCGACGTGGACGTCAAGAAGACCGGCGAAACCCGGCAGGTGTCGGGCTACAACTGCGAAAAGGTGGTCCTGACCCTTTCCGGCGGCATGGTGAACATGAAGATGACGATGACCATGTGGTGCACCAAGGACATCAAGATCCCCTTCGGGGACTACTTCGAGATGAGCGCCACCATGATGTCGTCCAACCCGTCCATGAAGCAGATGATGGACAAGATGAAATCCATCGACGCCGGCTTCCCCGTGGAGTCCGAGATGGCGATGGAGGTCATGGGCTCCGCGATGCGCGGGACCACCAAGCTGCTGAAGGTGGAGAACAAGCCGATCCCCGCCGCCGTCTTCGACCCGCCCGCCGGCTTCAAGTCGGAGCCCCTCGACTTCATGAAGATGATGCAGAAGGGCGGCCGCTGACCCGTCCGAAACCTTCCGTTGCCCGCGCGCGCCGGCCCCGCCGGCGCGCCGTTTTTTTCTCACCCCCCGGTTGACAATCCCTTGAATCGCCGCTATAATCCGCCCTTACGAGGCGGAACCCACAATTCACCCGAGGCATAAATTATGGATTTTCAGGCGCATGTATTGAAAATCATCATGATCCCGCTTCTGGGATCCCTGATGATTCCGGTCCTGGGTTGGCTGGGGAAGCGCAAGGCGACGGGCTACCTGTCGGTGGCCCTGCTCGGCACCACCCACGTCATGACCTGGTTCCTCCTTCAGCCGGCCCTGAATGGCGAAATGTTCACGAGGAGCTTCCCGATCTGGGGACCGATCAACTTCACGATCACCCTGGACGCGCTGGCGGCATTCATGTGCTTCGCCTCGTCCCTCCTCGCCCTGCTCATCGCCATCTACTCCCTGGGGTACATCGAGCACACCGAGAACGAGCCGGAGTACTACTTCATCGTGACCCTCTTCCTCGGGGCGATGATGGGCCTGGTGTTCTCGGGGAACCTCATCATCCTGTACCTCTTCTGGGAAATCTCGGCCCTGGCCTGCTGGCGGTTGATCGGCTACTACCGCGAGGCGGACTACATCTGGAAGGCGGACAAGGCCTTCCTGGTCACCTTCGGCGGGGCGGTGCTGATGCTCTTCGGGTTCATCCTCCTCTTCGCCCAGTACGGGACCTTCGAGATCGCCCAGTTGGCCGGCAAGGAGATCGGCGGGCTCGCGCTCTTCCTGATCCTCTGCGGCATCTTCAGTAAAAGCGCCTCCTTCCCGCTTCACACCTGGCTGCCGGACGCCGGGGTGGCGCCCTCCACCATTACCTCGCTGCTCCACGCCGCCATCCTGGTCAAGATCGGCTTGTACGGCTTTGCCCGGATGTTCCTGATGGGCATGAAGATCTCCGACCAGCTCCAGACCGCGGTCCTGGTGCTGGCCCTGGTGAGCGCCTTCGTCTCGGCCTGCGCGGCCCTGATGGAGACCAATATCAAGCGCCTGCTGGCCTACTCCACGGTCAGCCAGATCGGCTACACCTTCCTCGGCCTGGCGGCCTTCTCCCGCGACGGCTACGTGGGGGCCATCCTCTACATCCTGGCCCACGGCCTGGCCAAGGGCGGGCTCTTCCTCTGCGCCGGCATCATCGAGCACGGCACCCACACCAAGGACATGACGAAGATGGGGGGCCTCCTGAAGAAGATGCCGGTCACGGCCGTGTGCTACCTGATCTGCGCGCTGTCCATCGCCGGCATCCCGCCCATGGCCGGCTTCTTCTGCAAGTGGTTCGTCATTTCGGGCCTGCTGGAGTCCGGGCACCAGTACGTCGCGCTCTTCGCCATCCTGACGGCGGTGATCACGCTGCTCTACATGCTCAAGAGCTTCCACTACATGTTCCTGGGCAAGCCGCGGAGCGACAGGGAAGCCCATCACGAGGGGACCCCCGTGATGGTGGGCGTGGTGACCGTCCTGGCCTCCCTCACCATCGTCACCAGCGTCCTGCTGCAGTTCCCGTACCGGCTGGCCAAGAAGGCCGACCTCGAGCGACTGGCCCTGAGGAAGCCCGCGTGTACCGCCCCGGTGGTCGCCGGCACCGTCAAACCCCTTGTTCACGTCGAGACCCGCGGAGAGGAGATGACCCCATGCAAATAAACCTCCTGTTCCCCATCCTGATCCCGTTGGCCGTCGCCTTCCTGCTGGTTCCCCTCCTGCGGCGGAACTCCATCCTGGCCGCCATGTTCTCCCTGCTTGGCGTGACCGCCGCCCTCGCGGCCTTCGCCCCGTTGATCTCCAAATCCGGGGTCGGCTTCGTCTACGACTGGGTCGGCCCGTTCCGCCTGGAATTCAGCCTGACGCCCTGGAAGGTCGCCCTGCTGATGTTCTGTTTCCTCTTCCAGTTGATGGGCGGCATCTACATGCTCCGCTTCATCACCCGGGTGGCCCGCCCGACCCTGTTCCTGAGCTTCTCCCTCCTGGCCTTCTCCGCCAGCGCCGCCGTCATCCTCACCGACAACGTGCTGATCCTCCTGGTGGCCTGGGAGGTTTTCCTGGTGGCCCTTTACGCCGTCATCCACAGCGGCGGCGAGACGGCCGAGCCCGTGGCCCGCAAGGCGTTGATCATCGGCGGCGCCAGCGACTTCCTGATGATCCTGGGGCTCATGCTCTACCTCGCCATTGGGAACACCACGGGCTTCGACGGCCACGTCCACGTCTGCTCCTCCTTCGGGGCGTTCGTCTCCTTCCTGCTGATCTTCCTCGGCGCCGGGGCCAAGGCGGGGATGTTCCCCTTCCACACCTGGATCCCCGACGCGGCCGAAGCCATGCCCGCGCCCGGCTTCGCCCTGCTGCCCGGGTCCATGGAGAAGATCCTGGGGATCTACTTCCTCTACCAGGTCACCTTCAACATGTTCGCCCTCGACGCCAACGCCCGCGCGGTGATGTACGTCTTCGGCGCGGCCACGGTGTTCGTGTCCATCGTCCCCGCCCTCGTGGAGCGGAACTTCAAGAAGGTGCTGGCCCTGACCGCCATCTGCCCGGTGGGCTTCATGGTGGTCGGCATGGCGACCTCCGAGATCGCGGGCGTGGCGGGCGCCCTCATGTACATGCTCACCCACGCGGTCTACAAGTCCACCATGTTCTTCTGCGCCGGGAACCTCGAGACCGAGGCGGGCGGCGCGTCCCTGGAGCGGATCGAGAACCGCCGGCGGATGATGCCCCTCACCACCTTCGGCTTCCTGATGGCCTTCGCCGCCGCCACCTCCCTGCCGCCCACCGGCGGCTTCATCGCGAAGGACCTGATCCTCGAGGCTCTGCTGGAGCGCCACCAGTACCTGATGTTCATCCTGCTGTGGATCGGCGCCATCCTCATGGTGGCCGTCTTCTGCAAGATGGCGGGCGTGCTCCTCGCCAACCGGCGGGACAAGGAAAACACCGACGCGCCCTTCCCCCAGGTCATCCCGGTCCTCGTCCTGGGTGCGGCGGCCCTGTTCACCGGCTCGCTCATGACCACCTTCGCCTCCCTCTTCAACCAGCTCCTCGGGCACGAGAGCTACGAGTGGATCCTCAACGTCTGGCACTTCTCCCCCGTGACCGTGGCCTCCTTCGCCATCTACCTGTTCGGCGCCTTCCTCTTCTTCGCCCTGCGCCGGTCGGGCGAGGGGGTGCACAAGACTTTCGACAACCTCCGGACGTCCCCCGCCCTGGGCCGGGCCTACGAGCTGGCCGAGGCCAAGCGGTTCGACGCCTACGAGATCGGCCTGAACGTGGTCCAGTGGATCGCGAACGTCGTGTTCAAGTACTTCGAACGGCTCGTCGACCCCGTGTTCGACTGGCTGATCGCCGCGGGCCGCGGCCTGACCCGCCCCATGCTGAGCGGGATCCACAGCGGAGTGTACAGTCATTACCTGTCCTGGGTCCTCGTCGGCTTCCTGCTGGTGGCGGCCCTGCTGTTCCTGAAATGAGGCAACGTCCGGAGATTTCTGCGAGGTAGGCTATGGAACGATACATCGTGTATTTTCTGATCCTTCCGCTGGCAGCGGCCATCCTGATGCCCTTCGCCTCGAAGGTGCACCGGTACCTGGCCGACATGCTCGCGGTCATCGCCGGCATCGGGATGTCGGCCCTGGCCATCAGCTACATCCCCCTGGCCGGCCAGGTGCTATCGTACAACTTTCACGGCATCCACCTGACCCTGGACGGCCTGAGCCTGCTCTTCCTGGTGATCATCGCCACCGTGGGAGCCGCCTGCCTCCTGTACTCCACCGAGTACATCGGTCACCTGGGGGGCCGGGCCAAGTTCTACGCCCTCTTTCTCATCCTGCTGCTGGGACTGAACGGGGTGGTGCTGGTCCGCGACCTCTTCAGCCTGTACGTGTACCTGGAGGTGGCGTCCATCGCGTCCTACGTCCTGGTGGCGTACAACCTCGAGTACGACGGGATCGAGTCGGCGCTGAAGTACCTGCTCCTCTCGGTGGTGGGCACGGGCATGATCCTCGTGGGGCTCAGCCTGGTCTACTTCAACACCGGGACCTTCCAGTTCAGCGAGCTGCACACCTTCCTCCAGACCCCCACGAGTCAGGGCAACGTGCTCTTCCTGCTCGCCTCCGCCCTCTTCGTCGCGGGCTTCGGTCTGAAGGCGGCCATGATGCCCTTCCACGCCTGGCTGCCGGACGCGCACCCCTCCGCCCCGGCCCCCGTCTCCGCCATCCTGAGCGGCGTCGTGATCAAGGTGGCGGGCGTCTACGCGCTGATCCGGATCTTCTTCGGGATCTTCCCCCCCTCGGCGAAGATGCACAACATCTTCCTCGTCCTCGGGGCGCTGTCCATGGTGGCCGGGGCCGTCATCGCCTACTACCAGGACGACATCAAGCGCATGCTGGCCTACTCCAGCATCAGCCAGATCGGGTACATCCTCCTCGGCCTGGGCATCGGGACCGAGCTGGCCATCCTCGGGGCCCTGTTCCACGTCTTCAACCACGCGGTGTTCAAGTCCCTCCTCTTCTTGAACAGCGGCGCCCTGCAGTTCCGGATGCACACCCGCGACATGAACGAGATGGGCGGGCTCGAGGGCCGCATGCGGGTCACCGGCATCACCAACGCCGTCGGGGCCCTCTCCATCGCCGGGATCCCGCCGTTCAACGGTTTCTGGAGCAAACTCTTCATCATCATGGGCGCCGTGCAGGCGAAGATGTTCGGGGTGGCCTTCCTGGCCATCGTGATGAGCATCTTCACCCTGGGCTACTTCCTGATCATCCAGCGGAAGGTGTTCTTCGGCAAGTTGAACGTCCGGTGGAAGGACATCAAGGAGGTCCCGGCGGCCATGTCGCTGGCGATGATCCTGCTGGCCGCGGAGTGCCTCCTCGTGGGGCTCTTCTTCTCCCCGGTCGTGAGCGGTCTCATCTCGCCCGCGGTCAAATCCCTCCTGGGAGGAAACTGAGATGATGCTATACGGATTGTACGCGCTGGTGGTGCTCCTGGTCCTCCTGGTGATCGCCATCGGCCTGGTCAAGGACCTGCTCCGGGCGGCCGTCTGCCTGGCCCTGGCGAGCGTGGTGCTGTCGGTGATCATGTTCCTCCAGGGGGCCCGGATGGCCGCCGTCTTCGAGTTGAGCGTCTGCGCGGGGCTCATCACGGTGCTGTTCGTCTCCACCGTCAGCCTCACCAAGGACTCCGACCAGAAGGCGGAGTCGCGCGTCGCCATCGCGTTCCTCCCGGCGTTTCTGCTGCTCTTCCTCGGGCTGGACTTCTTCCTCGTGAAGCTGATCGTGAAGAACGTCATCCCGGGGATGGTGGCCGGGGAGGCCACGGGGGGGTTCCGCAACATCTTCTGGGTCACGCGCACCACCGACATCCTGGGACAGATCAGCCTGATCCTGGCCGGGGTGTTCGCCGTCCTGGCCATCTTCAAGCGCACGGCCGCGGGGAGGAAACATGAGTAACACCGTCGTGATGTTCATTTTCGCGGGGCTCTTGATCTTCATGATCGGGGTCTACTTCCTCTTCGGGTACCGGAACCTCATCCGGATCATGCTGGGGGTGGAGGTGATCTCCAAGGGCATCACCCTGCTCCTCCTGGCCGGGGGGATCCACCGCATGAACGTGGACCTCATCCAGCCGATCCTGGTGACCTTCATCATCATCGAGACCATCCTGGCGGCGGTCATGATCGGGATCGTGGTGGTGGCCCACAAGATTTACGGTTCCCTCGACATCCGACTCCAATCCAAGCTGAAGGGGTAAGCCATGGATATCAACATCCTGCTTTCACCGCCCGTCGCGTTCCTGATCTTCATGGTCGTCGCCGGGGTCCTGTACCTCTTCGGCAAGCTCATCGCCCCGAAGGGGAAGCCGGAGCCCGGGAAATACGACCCGTACGCCTGCGGCGAGGAATTCCAGGCGGACCGGTTCAAGTTCGGCTACGCCAAGTTCTACGTCGCCGCCCTCTTCTTCACCATCATGCACGTGGCGGCGCTGACGGTGGCGACGGCGCCCGGCGGCCCGACCGCCTTCAAGGCCGTCGCCTACCTGTTCACCATCGGCGTTTCCGTGTTCATCCTGATCGTCGATTTCGACTGAGGAGAAAGCGCATGCTGAAAAAACTCGTGACCTGGGCCCGCGTCAAATCGCCGTGGATCCTCCACTTCAACTCCGGGGCCTGCAACGCGTGCGACATCGAGATCCTCGCCTCGCTGATGCCCCACTACGACCTGGAGCGCTTCGGAATCCTCCTGAAGGCGACCCCCCGCCACGCGGACGTCCTGATCTGCAGCGGGCCGGTCACCAAGCAGACGGCCGCGCGGCTCAAGAAAATCTACGCCCAGATGGCCGAGCCCAAGTTCGTCGTGGCGGTGGGGGCCTGCGCCTGCAGCGGCGGGGCGTTCCGGGGCTGCTACAACGTGATGGAGGGCATCGACCAGGTCATCCCCGTCTCGGCGTACGTCCCCGGCTGCCCGGTCAAGCCCGAGGCCATCATCGACGGCGTCGCCAAACTCCTGGCCTCCCTCAAGGCCTCATAGTCCGGAGGTGTGAATCATGGCGGAAATCAACTACGAATCCAGCCTCAAGGAACTGTTTCCCGATCACGTGGTGGATGCCACCGGTCCCCGCCGGTACTGGGTCACCATTACGCCGGACGAACTCCCGGGCGCCGTCCTGGCCCTTTCCGAAAAACTGGATATCAAGCACCTGGGCACCATCGCAGGCGAGGACATGCGCGATCACTTCCTGATGAACTACATCATGGTCGGTGACGTCACCGTGACCCTGCGGGTGAAGATCACGGACCGGGAGAAACCGTCGGTCCCCTCCCTGGCCATGATCCTGCCGGGCGCCATGGTGTACGAGCGGGAGACCCACGACATCCTGGGCATCGTCCCGGTGGGGCACCCCGACCTCCGCCGGCAGGCCCTCCCCGACGACTGGCCCGAGGGGGTCTACCCGCTCCGGAAGGACGTGAAGATACCCCGGCCCGGCGCCGCCCCCGAACCCGATGAATCGGCCGAGGGGGAAAGCGCCTCTAACCCCTAGACGGGAGACGTCCGTCTAATTTCAGGAAGGCAAGGAGGCACCGATGGAACCTGAAACCATGCGAATCCCCGTGGGACCGCAGCACCCGTTCCTCAAGGAACCGGCCAAGTTCGATTTCGACATCCGCGGCGAGGAGATCGTGGGGGCCCGCATCCGGCTGGGGTACAATCACCGGGGGATGGAGAAGGCCTGCGAGGAGCGGAACTATTACCAGTGCTTGTACCTTTTGGAGCGGATCTGCGGCATCTGCTCGCACTCCCACACCACCTGCTTCGTCCAGGCGGTGGAGGAGATCCTCAAGGTCGAGGTCCCGAAGCGGGGCCTTTACCTCCGCATGCTGGTGTGCGAACTGGAGCGCCTGCACAGCCACCTGCTCTGGCTCGGCGTGGCGGCCCACGAGGTGGGCTTCGACACCCTCTTCATGCTGGTCTGGCGCGACCGCGAGGTCGTCATGGCCATCCTGGAGGAAATGACCGGCAACCGGGTGAACTACGCCGCCAACACCATCGGCGGGGTCCGCCGGGACATCACCGGGGAGCAACGCAAAAAAATCCTCGACATGGTGGAAATCCTCAAGAAGCGCCTGGACTACTACGCCAACATCGGGACCAACGAGCCCACCTTCATCGCCCGCATCAAGGGCGTCGGGGTGCTCACCACCGAGCGCGCCCGCCAGATGTGCGCCGTAGGGCCCTTCGCCCGGGCCAGCAACGTGGCCCGCGACGTCCGCAAGGACGACCCCTACGCCGCTTATGCCGACATGGATTTCAAACTCATCACCGACGACCACTGCGACATCTTCGGCCGGGTGCTGGTGCGGGTGTTCGAGATGGTGGAGTCCATCAAGATCATCGAGCAGCTGCTCAAGAACCTTCCCGAGGGCGACATCGCCGTCAAGAAGGTCCCGCGGCGCGTGCCGGAAGGCGCGGCGGTGAGCCTGTACGAAGCCCCTCGGGGCGAGGACGTCCACTACGTCCGTGCCAACGGCACCGACAAACCGGAGCGGGTGAAGGTGCGCGCCCCCACCATGGGGAACCTGGAGGCCGCCGTGGAGTCCGTCATCGGGTCCTTCGTGGCGGACATCCCCATCGCCGTGGCCTCCATCGACCCGTGCTTCTCCTGCACGGACCGGACCACGGTCCTGCTCAACGACCTCAAGCGCGGGCCGCGGCTCACCACCTGGGAGGAACTGCGCCGCCACGGCGTCGAATGGTATCGGAAAAACAAGGGCATCAGCCTGTAATCACGAGGTAAGCGATGGAAGCAGTCAAGGTTTGCCTGTACCTTCTGGTCTTTCCGGGCTTCTTGTTCCAGTCCGTCTTCTCCACCTACCTGGAGTGGCTGGACCGGAAGCTCTACGCCCGGATGCAGAACCGCCGCGGCCCCCTCTACACGGGGTGGGCGGGGGTGCTCCAGCCCGTGGCGGACATCGTCAAGCTCTTCGCCAAGGAGGACATCACGCCGAAGTCCGCCGACCGGTTCATGTTCAACCTGATGCCGGCGGTCTCCCTGGCCTCGGTCTGCGCCGCGGGGCTCTACCTGCCCGTGTGGCACCTGACGGCCTACAACTCCTTCGAGGGCGACCTGATCGTCGTGGCTTACCTGCTCGCCATCCCCTCCTTCGTCCTCTTCCTCGCGGGGTGGTTCTCGGTGAGCCCCTTCAGCCTCATCGGGGCCTCCCGCGTCCTGACCCAGCTCTTCGCCTACGAGGTGCCCTTCTTCCTGGCCCTCCTGACCCCGGCGGTGCTGGCCGGGAGCTGGAAGATCGCCACCATCGCCCGCTTCCCCTGGACGTCCGGGGCGCCCTGGATCCTCGCGGTCCAGGTCCTCGCCTTCATCGTGGCCGTCCTGGCGCTGCAGGCCAAGCTGGAGCGGGTCCCCTTCGACATCCCCGAGGCGGAAACCGAGGTGGTAGGCGGCCCCCTGACGGAGTACACCGGGAAGAAGCTGGCCATCTTCCGTCTGCAGAAGGATATCCTGATGCTGGTGGGGGCGGCCCTCATCGCGACCCTCTTCATGGGGGGCTTCGGCGGCGGGCTGATCTGGGGCACCGTCCAGCTGGTCCTCAAGACCGTCGTGGTGGTCGCCCTTCTCGCCGTCATCCGCGCTGCCTGCGGACGCATCCGCATCGACCAGATCGTTTCGTTCAGCTGGAAGTACCTGGCGCCCCTGAGCCTGGTGCAGTTTCTCATCGCCCTCTTCCTGAAGGCGAAAGGAGTGGTGTGACATGACCAAAGTTGGCTCCATGGTCCCCGAGCTCATGAAGAACCTTCACACCCACCCGGTGACCCGGATGTATCCCTTCGAGCAGCCCGAAATCCCGGATGGTTTCCGGGGCACCCCGCGGTTCGAGGCGCCCAAGTGCATCGGCTGCAAGGCCTGCGTGCGGGACTGCACTTCCGAGGCCATCGAGATCGAACTGGTGAAGACCGAGACGCCGCCGCCGGAGTCGCCGGACGCGCCGCCCCCCAAACCCGTCAAGAAGTTCCGGATGATCCTCTACCTCGACCGCTGCACCCACTGCGCCCGGTGCGCCGAGGTCTGCCCCAAGGAAGCCATCACCATGGACAAGGAGTTCGCCACGGCCAACTTCACCCGCGAGGCCCTCAAGATCGTCCAGGAATAACCGGAAAGTACGCGCCGCCTGCCGGGCGGCGCCGTTTCCAGCCGCAGCCAGAAGTACGCGCCGCCTCCCGGGCGGCGCTGTTTTTTCCCGTTTACTCAGAGTATCCCTCGCCTGCCGGTCGTCGCCGATATTCTCCGCTCACCTGAAGCACCCATCGCCTGCCGGGCGTCGCCGGGGTCTAGGAACCCGCGGTAATGCCGTCCTCACGGCCCCGAAGGCGGGTTTGAACAGAGCTTGCCGCCTGTCGTCCTTTTCCCGGAACGTCCGCGGCGGTTCCCCATCCGCAGCGGACGCCTCCGGGATCCGCGCGTTTTCGGTCCGAAAACCGGCTTGAACGACTCGGGGTAGACGGCGCGCGCCAGTCGGGGAACGTCCCCGTGGAAGACCGGCAGGCCCCTTGCGACGGCGCTCCGGAAGCCTGCGCGCCTCTCCCTCGGCCAGGTTCAAAGCGGCGCTCCGGAAGCCTGCGCGCCGCACTCCCCAGGTGAAGCGCACCTGGCATCCCTTGGCTGCGCGAGGGGGTGTCCTGCTTTCGTCCTCAGCCGGCAACGACTCTCCGGTATTGACGTCCGGGGCTTCGACTGCTATGTTCAGCCCGTGTCCCGGGACTTTCCCAGCCATTCTCAGGCCTTGCCCGCCACCGTGGTCCCGGGTGGGGCGGAAAATCGGTTTCGACGGGGGAATGTTCATGGAAGGAAACGTTTACCTTTGCAGCTGGAAAAAAGGCCGGGCGGGGTTCGAGATCACCCTCCTCCGGGACGACACGGTCACCGCCCGCGGGAATAGCCTCTCCGAGGCGGAGGGACGGATGGTCGAACTGCTCTGCGAACGCTTCGGCGACGGAGAAGCGGTGATCGACTATGACCGCCCCCTGCCGGACGATACACTCCCCGCGCGTTACACGAAGCCGGCAATCTACCTGATCCGGCCGAATGACGGTGTACACAGCCTCCCGCCCGAGAAGTCCGGTCCAGACGGCGGGTTGTGCACGGCCTGCGGCAACCGCCGCCGGGGGGACCCTTCGACCCCGCCCCGCTACAATTGGCTGCCGGCCGGCAGTGACGGCGCCCTCGATTGGAAACAGACAGGGGACATCTTTTCGGACGCTTTCGTGAGTCTTCTGCCCGAGGAAGCCCGGGAGGGCCTCCGGTTTCGAGCGGTGGATTACGTGGGGCGTCAGAAACTCCGTACGCGGTTCTCGGAACTGGTCGGTTCGCCGGCAGCGGACTTCGTTTATTCAAACCGGATTCCGCTGACCGACGGTTTCCGCTGCCGGCGTTGCGGGTTCACCCAGGCCCTGCACACCCTGGGCGGCATCCTGGTGCGTTGCCTGGCTCGGAACGATCTTCCGGCGCCCTGTCCACCCGCGTTCGTGGCGAAAACGCTCAACAACGAGCTGTACGTCTGCATGACCGGGGAACTCTGGCGGCGGGTCCAGTGCGGCAAGGGTACCCGGAACCTGCTGGGTACGCCGGTGTGCATGCTGGATCCGGAGGAGGTGGTTCGTGTCCCCACGGTCCCTGAATCGTATCAGGAAGGCCGTCTCTGGATCACCGACCCCCCGGGAAAGCCGAACGTCAAGCTTGCCGAAAAACTGTGTGTGCGCCACACCACCCGCAAGACCTGGTGACGATCACCGGATGTGCGGCCAACACCCCCTCCTCCCCGTGAGTGGGGCCTGAATTTCAGAGAACACCTTGCGCCCATTGGTCTTGTTGAAATGAAAAACCTCAACCGTCGCCCCGGGCGAACACCCCGTGAGCATACTCGTTCTCATCCAGATCGTTGGTGACCTGCGCCTGTTCGAGCCAGAGGTTCCACCAGGCGATCAGTTCGTCTTCCGGAAGATTGACCAGGTCGAGGTCCTCTTCGCTGAGAAACTGGTCTTCAATTTTCATCCCTTTCCCCCGGTGTGAACGGAAGGACTCCCGCGGCCCGGTCCTGCAAGAGGTCATGCGCCGCAAGAAGGCCGATGCCTTCCATAAGCCGGCTCACATCGGGCCAGGCCTCCCGCCACGCTCTGGAGGCGCGCTCGTATCGCATCAGGCGGCGCTCGTTTTCGTGCATGAGGTCCCGGCGTTCCCGGTCCAGGGCGGTTTCCAGGGCTTCCAGCCCGACGGAGGCCGCTGAAAGGGCCGGTCGGAGGGCGGCGATCTCCCGGTAAAGATCCGGGGTTTCCCGCAAACAACCCAGAAGATCTCTCGCGCTGCGAGAAAAGAGGATCCGCTCCGACGGATCGGTCATTCGCCGGGCGATCCCGCCGATCACGGCGTAATCCTTCTCCCGGTTGGTTCGTTTGAGCAAGGCCAGATGTCGGAGGTTTACGTAAGGAATTTCACAGCCCTCACTGTCGTGCCACAGCCTGTCCAGCTCTTCGGGCGACAGCCGCGGCGGTCGAGTGAAAAAGTCCGTCCGCACCCGCAGGGGCCCGTGCCGGAATTCGAGATGGGCGCTCCAACCCTCCCGAAGCCAGCGCAGATCCAGGGGGGCGCCGAATCGATATCCCGCTCCCCGTGCGGCCAAGACGCGAAGGACGTGGGACAGGGCCTCCTCGTCATCCCGCAGGACCCAATCTCCGTCCTTGCTCATGATGGCGAGCCGGTGCAGCACGACGGCCTGGCCCGAACAAACGACGGCCCGGGTCCGCCCGCTGTTGAACTCCCGGGTCAGGTCAAGGTAGATGTTGCTCGGAGCCATGTCCTCTCCTCGCGAAAAACGACGTCATTATACCGGAGACCCTGGGAAGGATCAATCCCGCGAGGAAAACAGGTTCCTTTTTCGGGGCGGCAGGGTGTATACTTGCACCTTTTTCGTGGCGGGCCTTGCCGGACCGACCCTTCCGGGCCCGGCGCCGCGGGCCGGGGACGACCGGCCGGGCGACGGTCACCGAAGGCTCCCGTCCCGCAGGACGCGGCTTCTCGCGCCGGCCCGCCGGAGGGACCTCATGCACATCTATCTCGCGGGCGTGGCCATCGTGGTGGCGGGGGGCGCCCTTTCCCTGCTGGCGCCGTCCCGGCGGCGGATGGCGGTGACGGCTTTGGGGGCGGCCCTGGGCGGCGCCCTGCAGCTGTACGCCGCGGTCCGGGTCCTGGCCGGAATCGACGTGCCGGGGGTGCTCCTGCGCTTGTCGCCCCCCCTGGGCGCCGTCCGGTTGCACCTGGACCCCCTGGCGGCCTTCTTCACGGCCGTCTTCGCCCTGGGCGGAATCTGGGGGACCCTCTACGGCGTCGGCTATCTCCGGCCCGGCCCCGGCGCCGAACCGGGGCCGAAAGCCCACGGGCTCTTTCTCTCGCTGCTCCTGGCCTCCATGTCGCTGCTGACGGTCATCCAGCACGCGGTGGCCTTCTTCGCTGTCTGGGAGATCATGTCGCTGGCCTCCTTCTTCCTGGTGACCTACGAGGACGAGCGCCCCGAGACCGTCTCCGCGGGGCTCTACTACCTGGCGGCCATGCAGGCCGGGGCCCTGTGCCTGGCGACGGCCCTGGCGGGAACGGCCCTGCGCGCCGGCTCCGCCGACTTCGCCGACTTCGGGCGGGCGATGGGTCACGGGGACGCCTTCACCGTCACGTTCTTCTTCCTCTTCCTGGCGGGCTTCGGCACCAAGGCGGGCTTCGTCCCCCTGCACACCTGGCTGCCCCGGGCGCACCCGGCGGCCCCGTCCCACGTGTCGGGGATGATGTCGGGCATCATGATCAAGACCGGCATCTTCGGCCTGCTGCGGGTCGTCCTCTGGATGGACCGCCCGCCCGCCGCCCTGGGGTACGTGGTGCTGGCGGTGGGCGCCGTCTCCGCCCTGGCGGGGGTGGCCCACGCCATCGCCCAGCACGACCTGAAGCGGCTCCTGGCCTACCACAGCGTGGAGAACATCGGGATCATCGGCCTCGGGCTGGGCGCCGGGATGCTGGGCCTCGCCTTCGACAGCCCGACCCTGGCGGCCCTCGGCTTCGCCGGCGGACTCCTCCACGTGCTCAACCACTCCCTGTTCAAGGGCCTGCTCTTCTACGGCGCCGGCGCCGTCTACCGGGCGACGCACACCCGCGACCTGGAAAAGCTCGGCGGCCTCGCCAAGCGGATGCGCGTCACCGGGGCCCTGTTCCTCGTCGGTTGCGCCGCCATCTGCGGGCTGCCCCCCTTCAACGGCTTCGTCAGCGAGTTCCTGGTCTACCTGGGGCTCCTCTCCGGCGCCGCCCGCGGGCCGTTCACCCTCTCCTTCGCCCTGGTCCTCTCCACGGCCTGCCTGGCCATGGTGGGGGTCATGGCGGTCCTGTGCTTCACCAAGGTCTACGGCGTGGTGTTCCAGGGGATGCCCCGGACCCCCGAGGCCGATCACGCCCGGGAGGTCTCCCTCCTGATGCGCGTCCCCATGGCGGTGCTGGCGGCGCTCTGCCTGGGCGTGGGGCTCTTCCCGCAGTACGCGCTGCGGGCGGTGGAGCAGCCCGTCCGCCTCCTGGCGCGGCTGGACCCCGGCGCTCCACTCCCCGGCCTGAAGGGGATGACGACGGTGTCGACGGTGATGCTGGCCTTCGTCGGCCTGGCGGCGGCGGTTCTGCTCCTGCGGGCGCTGCTCGTGGCCCGCGGGCCCCACGCCGAGGCCCGGACCTGGGACTGCGGCTACCGGGCGGGGAACCCCCGCATGCAGTACACCGCCTCCTCTTTCGCGGGCGCCTTCCTGGACCTCGCCCGGCCGTTCGTGCGGGTGAGGCGCCACGAGAAAGCGCCCGAGGGGCTGTTCCCGAAGGCGGCCCGTTTCGAGACACACCCGGCGGACACGGTGGAGGACCTGGCGGTCAACCCGGCCCTGCGGGGGATCGACCGGCTGGCCGGCGCTTTCGCTTGGATCCAGAGCGGGAGCACCCAGCGGTACCTCCTCTACGGGATCCTCTTCCTCATTGTCGCCCTGGTGGCGACCAGCGGAGGCCGGCCATGACCCACGTGCCGCTCAACCTCCTGATCCTCCTGGCCGGCCCGGTCCTGTTCGTCGGGGTCGTCAACCGGGTGAAGGCGAGGTGGGCCGGCCGCCGCGGGGCGCCGCTGTTGCAGCCCCTGTACGACATCCGCCGGCTCCTGCGGAAGGGGCGGGTGGTCAGCCCCGTCACGACGCCCGTCTTCGCCCTGGCGCCCTCCGTCAACCTGGCGGCGCTGCTCATGGCGGGCCTGATGCTCCCGCTCACCGGCGGAAGGGCCGTGTTCTCCTTCCAGGGGGACTTCATCGTCTTCGTCTACCTGCTGGGGCCGGGCAAATTCCTCACCATCCTCGCCGCGCTGGACACGGGGAGCAGCTTCGAGGGGATGGGCGCCTGCCGGGAGGCCAGTTTCTCCTGCCTGGTGGAGCCGGCGTTCTTCCTGGTCCTCGGGGCCCTCAGCGCTGCGCGCGGGGCGTACTCCTTCGCCGACCTGCTCCCGTCCCCGGCCCTCCCGGGCGGCCTGCTGCAGGTGGCTCTGGCCCTCTCCCTCTTCACCTTCTTCCTGATGCTGCTCACCGAGGGGTGCCGCGTCCCGGTGGACGACCCCAACACCCACCTGGAACTCACCATGATCCACGAGGTGATGGTGCTGGACCACTCGGGGCCGGACCTCGCGCTGATCCAGTACGCTGCCGCCCTGAAGATGACGGTCTTCGGCTGCCTGGCGGGCGCCCTGGTCATCCCCCCGGCGTGGGGGCCCGCGGCCTCGGCCGGCGCCCTGGCCGGCTTCCTCCTCCTGACCGCCGTGGCCGTGGGGGTGGTGGAGTCGCTCACCGCGAGGCTGCGCATGGACCACGTCCCGGCGTTCGTGTCGCTGATGTCCGCCAACGGGTTGGTGGTCCTGGTGATCCTGCTCCTCGGCCGATTCGGAGGCCTCTCATGACCCACTTCCTCATCCTGCTCTTCGGCGTGACCATGCTCTACAGCGCCGCCACGGGGCGGCTCGAGTCGTACGTGCGGGTGCTGGCCCTGCAGGGGATGGTCCTCTTCGTCCTGGTGCTGCTGGAGTTCGACCCGTCGCACCCCTGGAGTTTCGTGATCCCGGCGGTGGAGACCCTGGGCTTCAAGGCCGTGGTCATCCCGCTGTTCCTGCTGCGGGTGGTCCGGAAGAACGAGGTTCGGCGAGATCTGTCGCCGGTGCTCTCCCCCTTCCACTCCCTGGTGCTGGCGGGCGTCATCTTCGCCCTGGGCTTCTTCCTGGCCGGGACCGCCACGGGGGCCATGCGGGCCGACCGGACCTTTCACTTCGGGGTCGCGGTCTCCGTCATCCTGCTGGCGCTCCTGCTCATCGTCACGCGCCGGATGCTCATCACCCACGCCATCGGTTACATGATGCTGGAGAACGGCATTTTCCTGCTCTCCCTGGCCGTGGCCCGGGAGATGCCTTTCCTGGTCCACCTGGGGATCCTGCTGGACGTCTTCATGCTGATCTTCCTCCTGGGCCTCTTCGTCACCAAGATCAAGTCCACCTGGGACGAGACCCGGGTGGACGCCCTGGTCCACCTTCGGGACTGAGGGGGCGTTCATGGTCATCGCGCTGCTTCTCCTCTCCCCCCTGGCCCTCGCCGCCCTGCTGCTGCCCCTCCGGTCGCCCCGGCTGAACGCCTTCGTGATCAAGCTGTTCGCCGTCGGGCACCTGGCAGGGACGGTCGCCCTCTGGCTGAGGCCGGATTCCTGGACGCCGTACTTCGCCATCGACCCGCTGAACATCCTCTTCCTGCTCCTCCTGTCCGTCCTGAACTTCGGGACCTCCTTCTACCAGGGCGTCTTCCTGAAGCGCTCGGGCCTGACCGCCCGCTGGCACACTTTCTACGCGGTCTTCCTGCTGCTCTTTCTCTTCTCCATGACCGGCCTGCTCCTCTCCACGCACCTGGGGCTCCTGTGGGTCTTCATGGAAGCCACGACCCTGGCGGGGGCGCCCTTCCTCTACTACGAGGGGAACCGGGCGGCCCTGGAGGCCACCTGGAAGTTCGTCTTCATCTGCTCCGTGGGGATCGCCCTGGCCTTCGTGGGGATCCTGCTGCTCTCCATGGGGCTCGGCCCGGGGGACACCCTCTTCTTCGCCGACCTGGAAGCGAACGCCCGCGGCATCAACCCCTTCTGGCTGGGGCTCTCCATCCCGTTCCTGCTGGTCGGCTTCGGTACCAAGGTGGGGCTGGCCCCCGTGCACGCCTGGCTCCCCGACGCCCACGCCGAGGCGCCCTCCCCCATTTCCGCCATGCTGTCGGGGGCGCTGCTCAACACGGCGTTCCTGGGCATCCTGCGCTTCATGAAGATCGCGGAGCGGGCCGGGCGGGGCGAGGCCGTCTCCCGCCTGCTGCTGGTGATGGGGTTCCTCTCGCTGTTCGTGTGCGCCGTCTTCGTGCTGCGAAGCCGGAACTACAAGCGCCTCCTGGCCTACTCCTCGGTGGAGAACATGGGCCTGGCCGCCATCGGGGCGGGGCTGGGCGGGATCGGCCTCCTGGCGGCCGTCATCCACCTGACCTCCCACTCCCTGGCCAAGGCGGGGTGCTTCCTCACCGCGGGGAACATCCTCCACCGCTACCGCACCAAGGAAATCGACGACGTCCGCGGCGTGCTCCGCGCCGACCCGGCCAGCGGCGGGCTCTGGCTCGCGGGCTTCGCGGCCCTGGCTGCCTTCCCGCCGTCCCCCGCCTTCCTGAGCGAGTTCTTTATGATCCAGGCCATGCTGGGGCGGGGCTGGGGGTGGATGATCGTGCCTTTCGCGCTCCTGATCGCCGTCATCGTCTTCGGGATGGGGCGCTCGGTGCTGGGGATGGCCTTCGGCACGCCGATCGGGAAGCTTCGCCCGGGGCGCATCCCGGCGGCGAACTACTGGCCCCAGGCGGCTTTTCTCCTGGCGGCGGCGACGGTGGGCTGCTGGGCGGTCGCCCCGTTGACCCGGCTCCTCCGGGAGGCCGCGGCATACCTTGGCGGGTGATTTGACCGCAATGCGTTGACGTTCGGGCAGGATTTTGCGGTCGCATCCGTTTTTTTCGTGTTTTTCGTGTATTTCGTGGTTCTTGTCCGGGTTGGTGGTGAGTCATGATGAAATGGTTGGAAATACGAAACCAGGAGCGGGCCCCGTGGCGGGACGTCCCGGTGGCGGACCCCGCGGACCTCGCGTCGGACCTGGTGGAGAAGGGTGACGCGGGCCACCGGGTCGTGGCCTTCTTCGGGCTCCGGGAAGCGGGCGGCGTGCGGTTGGTGGCCGTGACGGCCGACGACGACCGGTCGCTCCTTCACGCGGCGTCGGCGAAGATCCCCGACGGCGGGGCGTTCCCCTCGGCCACGCCCGGGAACCCGGCGGTGCACCTCTTCGAACGGGAAATCTTCGAGCAGTTCGGCGTGCGCCCGGAGGGCCACCCGTGGCTCAAGCCGGTCCGCTACGCGTGGGATCGCGCCGACCGCTCCCTCGAGCCCGAAAGCTACCCCTTCTTCGCCATGGCGGGCGAGGAGGTGCACGAGGTGGCGGTGGGGCCGGTGCACGCCGGCGTCATCGAACCGGGGCACTTCCGCTTCCAGTGCACCGGCGAACGGGTCCACCACCTGGAGATCCAGCTGGGTTATCAGCACCGGGGGGTCGAGACGCTGCTGGAAGCCGAACCGCAAATGCGGGATCTCCAACGGTGCCTCCTGGCCGAGTCCATCGCGGGCGACTCGGCGGTGGCCCACGCCTGGGCCTGTTGCGGCCTGCTGGAGGCCCTCGGGGAAGCCCGGGTCGGCGACCGCGGCGCCGCGCTCCGCGCCGTCGGCCTCGAGTTGGAACGGGCGGGCAACCACCTGGGCGACCTTTCCGCCCTCTGCAACGACGTGGCCTACCTGTCGGGGAGCGCCATCTTCGGGGCCCTGCGCACCCTGACCATCAACTCGAGCCTGGCCCTGTGCGGCAGCCGCTACGGGCGGGGGCTCGTCCGTCCCGGCGGCGTGGGGCCCGACCCCGACGGGGAAACCGCGGCGAGGATTCGCCGCACCCTCGCGGCCGTGGCTGCAGACGCCGCCCTGATCGCCGACGTGGTCGCCTCCTCGGCGGGGGTCCTCTCCCGGATGGAGCGGACCGGGACCGTCAGCCCCGAAACCGCCCGGCGCATCGGCTTGGTGGGCCCGGCGGGGCGGGCCTCGGGGTTGCCGGTGGACGTGCGCCGGAGCCACCCCGTGGGCACGTACCGCGCGACGGCCCTGGACCGGGTCCGGGCCCTGGGCGGGGACGTTCTGGCGCGGGCGGAGGTCCGCGTGCAGGAGATCGCCCGGTCGGCGGCGATGATCGACGCGTGGCTGGGCGGCCTTCCGGAAGGCTCGGCGGGGTGCACGGCGATCCCGCCGGCGGCCGGGGCGTACCTCGCGGTGTCCATGGTGGAAGGGTGGCGGGGCGAGACCGTCCACGTGGGGATCACCGACGACGCCGGCCGGATCGCCCGGCACAAGGTGGTGGACCCGTCCTTCCACAACTGGTTCGGCCTGGCCCTGGCGGTGCGGGGGTGCGGCATCTCCGACTTCCCCCTCTGCAACAAGAGCTTCAACCTCTCTTACTGCGGGTTCGATTTATGAACTTATCTCCCCGCCTCTCAGCAGCGTCGGTATCGGCCTTGGAATTGACCGGAAGGATCCGACCGGTCCGACCAGTCCGACCGGTCAGACAGGTCAGACCAGTCCGAGGAGCGCCTCTTCCGGTAGCTTCCACCGGGTCTCGAGCCTTCAACCTCCGATCCGGGCCCAGGCAGACTCCGGGTGCTCATCTGTTTTGCGTTTTTCGTGCATTTCGTGGTTCCGTTTCCCACATCCTGGCATCCATGGGAGTCGCCTCATGTACCGCCTGATCTATTCCCGCTACCGCCACGGGCGCCCCGCGGTGCCCGACCCGCGGACGGCCCCCGTTGCCGCGCCCTTCCGCGGGCTCCCCGGGGTCCGCCCCGACGCGTGCACCGCCTGCGGCGCCTGCGCCGGCGTCTGCCCGTCGAAAGCCGTCGCGCCGTCGCCCCTGTCCCTGGACCTGGGGCGCTGCGTCTTCTGCGGCGAGTGCGCGAAAGCCTGCCCCGCCGGGGCGCTGGCGTTCACGGTGGAGCACCGGCTGGCGTCGGACCGCCGCGAGTCCCTGGTGCTGGGCGCCGGGACGCCCGCCGGCGGCCGCCCGGCCGTGGTCGTGCGGGCGGACCTGCGGAAGCGGTTCAAGCGTTCGCTGAAGCTGCGGCAGGTGTCCGCGGGCGGGTGCAACGGCTGCGAGGCGGAGCTGAACGCCTGCGGGAACGTGAACTTCGACATGGGGCGCTACGGCATCGAGTTCGTGGCCTCCCCCCGGCACGCCGACGGCATCGTGATCACCGGGCCCGTCTCCGCCAACATGGCCGCGGCCCTGGAGGACACCCTCCTGGCGACGCCGGAGCCACGGATCGTCGTGGCCGCGGGCGCCTGCGCCATCTCCGGCGGGGTCTTCGACGGCGCCCCCGGCGTGAGCCGGGAGTTCTTCGCGCGGCACCCTGTCGACCTCTACGTGCCCGGCTGCCCCCCGCACCCCCTGACGGTGATCAACGGTCTCCTCGCCCTCCTCGGCCGCGCAAGGTGAGTTCCGGGTTTCCGCGGCCGCGTTCTTCTGAGCCGCGTGAGGGAGGCGGGGCCGGGTGATGATCCCCCCGTTTTTTTTACGTTGATTTTTACCGGCTTTTTGTCTATTTTTCTCTTCGTCCACACGGATCCGCGAAGAAAATACCCCGGGCTGAGAAGGAAGCATGAAGAGCACTTGCCCTCGGCATCGAGGTGGGAGGGGCCAGGCGGGACCCCTGAGACGGCCCGATACCGGAAGGGAAACAGGCCGGCAGGATCCCCGCTCTCACCCGGGCACGCCCCCCGCCGTGAAAGGCCTGCTCCGGGAGGGATCCGGCGACAGTCCGGGCCATTGTGGATAAACTTCCCTCCTGTGTTTTCCGGGGTGGGCCGGGATCAGGTAAAAGTGACTGCGTGGAGGTGGGGGATGGGTCGGCTGGCGAAAGCCGCGGCGATTCACGTCTTGACCTGTGTGTTTTTCTGTGGCGCCGTGGTCGTTCCGGACGATGGGACGTCTGATGCGCAGGCCTTTCCCGATCATATGCCGGCAATGGTAACTGCCTGGAAGACGAGCGGCGAGCAGGGGTTGCGGCACTACATCAGGGAAAACCGGCCCACCCTGTCGGGGGAAGCAATCCTGAGCTTTGCTCGCAAGAGTCCCCCAAAACTCGAGGGAGAACTTTCACCCGGGGATCGTCTGGGGATCGCCTGCATCGCCTTGGCGGAATTCGGAGACGAGCGGCTCCTCGCCGCTGCCCTTCTGCAGACCGGCAACTATTTCGAGGATATCGACGACTATTCCCGGGCCTTGACCTACTACGACCAGGCCTTTGCGCTTTATGAAAAACTGGGGGACCTCTCCAGCCAGGGGAAGGTGTGGACGTATCGGGGTGCGATCGCCCAAATACGGGGAGAAAATCGGCAAGCCCTGGAAATGTTTGAGAAGGCTCGGGTTCTTTTTGAGAAAGCCGGTGACCTCGTTGGTCAGGGAGATGTCTGCTTCTGCCGAAGCACCGTCCTCTTCAGGATGGGTAAACCGTCTGAAGCGCTGGCCCTGGCCCAGGCGGCCTTGACGATCTACGAAAAGGCGAATCACGCACAGGGCATCGGGAACGTGTATCACGAACTCGGCGCGCAACACCTGGCCTCCGGAGATCCCCGGCAGGCCCTCGCCGATTTTGACCGCGCTCTCGGGTATTACGAGAAGGCGGGTAATCCTTTCGGAGTGGCTGCCGCCCACGAGTACCGCGGGAACATTTTCCTTCGGCAGGGGGAGGCGGAAAAGGCGCTGACCGAGTATGAAAAATCCTTGAAAATACACGAGAAAGGAGGTTCAGCGGCCGGGCAGGGTGGTCTCTGTTACCGCATCGGCAACCTCTTCGCCCAAACCGGAGACCTTGCCCGCGCACGTTCCATGTATGAGAAGTCCCTGAGCTTCCTGGAAAAATCCGGGAACCTGGTCGAACTGGGGAGCGCGTACAAGGCCATGGGAAACCTCGCTTTTCGAACGGGGGACAATGCCGGCGCCCTCGATCTCTACACAAAAGCCCTTGTTTTCTATGAGAAAACCGAAAATGCCGCCGGGCAGGGCAACGTCTACAAAAGTCGGGGAGACATCCACTTTCGCATGGGTGAAGTCAAGCAGGCCCTGGCCATGTATGACCAAGCGTACATTTTTCATGACCGAGCCCATTCCCTGCTGGGCTTGGGGAGCATTTACAAGTCGCGTGGAGACGTCATCCGCTACACCGGCGACCTTGCGCGGGCCTTGACCCAGTATGACATGGCTCTCCAGTGTTTTGAAAAGGGGGGGTCCACACTGGGCCAGGCCAATGTCTACCGTACCCGCGGCGATGTTTTCGGCGGCTCCGGTGACGGGGCCCGGGCCCTGGAGATGTACGGCAAGGCACTCTCTCTCTATGAGAAGGCGAAATCCCCGGGCGGGCAGGGCCACGTCTACAAGAGCCGTGGGGACATTCTCCTGGGCGAAGGTGACCTGGCCGGCGCCCTTGAAATGTACGACAAGGCACTGCCATATTTCGAGAAGATCAACTCTCCCTGGGGCCAGGGCAGCGTTTACCAGCAGCGTGGCCGAGCCTTCTTTCGCCTCGGTGACAGGTCCCGGGCCCTCGAGATGTACGACCGGTCAATCGCTCTCTACGAGAAAGCGAGTTCTCCGATCGGCCGCGGGATCGTGTTCCTGGGGCGGGGTGAAGTGTACTCCTCCCTGGCCGACGATGGACGTGCGATGAGCATGTACGAGGCGGCCCTCAAGGAATTCGACCGGGCCGGTTACCCGGAGGGGCGAGCGGAAGCGCTCTTCGGGGAGGCCGGGCTCATGGCCAAGGCTAAAAAGCCTCGGGAGGCGCTCGCCCGGTACGAGGAAGCCTTGGCGCTCCTGGAGGGGATCCGACGTCGAAGCGGCCTCGAGGAACTCAAGAGCGGCTTCATGCGGAAGGAGTCCGGGAACTACGAACGCGCGTCGCTGTTCATGCTGGGCAATGGTTTCGGGGAGAATGCGTTCCGCGCCGTCGAGGGAGTGAGAGCGAGGCTGTTCCTGGACCGCTTGGCGGAGAATCAGGTGGACCTGTCAAAGGGTGTTCCGCCGGAGCTGAAGGTGAAACGCGACGAAGGGGAGTCCCGCCTGGCCATCCTGAGAGACCAGCGACGGGACTTGCTGGCTGAGGACCTGGAGGAGGGGGAACGCAACCGTCGCCTGGAGGCGCTCTCGGTGGACATCGCTGCGGCGGAAATGTCCCTGGAGGAACTGAGAGCCTCGATCCGGCTTCAAAACCCTTTGTTTGCTTCCGTGGAGTACCCTGAGATCCCGACGGCGGAACATGTCCGGAAACGGATCCTCCGACCCGGCGAGGCCCTGCTGGAGTATTATCTGGGCGGGGAAGAGGCGTGGTGCTTCGTGCTGTCGCGGGATGCCTTCCTCCCGGTCCGTCTTCCCGCTGCCCGAGCCGCGATCGAGCGGGACGTGAAGTTGCTCCTCGGTACATTGCTCTCCACGAGGTCCGGTGAAGGACCGTCCGCCGGGGAACGCCTCTACGGCTGCCTCATCGGGCCCCTTGAAAAACACATTCGAGGGAAAAAGCTCATCGTGGCTCCCGATGGGGTCCTGGCGAAATTGCCCTTCGAAATGCTCTGGAAGCGTGTACGGGGAGAAGTATCGTTTCTCGTGGAGACCCACGAGGTGAGGTATATCCCGTCCGCAGCCGTTCTGGCTTTTTACCGGCGGAAGTATGAAGGCGGGAAAGCGTCCGGCGGCTTTATCGGTTTCGGAGATCCCGTGTATGACTACGAGAACTTCCTGAAACACAACACCGAAAAGGGTGTACAGGTTTCTCTGGACGGTTTGGCGCCGCGCGGAAAAGGGCCGGGATCGATCTTGCTGGAGCGGCTCCCGGCCTCCGGGGAGGAGGTCCGGAACGTGGGTGAACTTTTCCGTGGGCAAAAACGGGAGGGAACGATTCGGCTGCGGGAGGCAGCGCGAGAGGGGAATGTCAGGGAATTGGGATTGAAGGGTTACTCGTATATCCATTTCGCCACCCATGGCATCGTGAGCGAAACCTTCCAGGCGTTGGCACTCTCCCGGGCCCCGGACGACGCCGACGATGGCCTGTTGACCATGGGCGAGGTCATGAACCTGGATTGGGACGCCCGCCTGGTGTTCCTGTCGGGTTGTGAGACCGGTTTGGGTGCGGTGGAGCAGGGGGAGGGCATCACCGGGCTGGCGAGGGCGGTGATGTACGCGGGGAGCCCTGCCGCGGTGGTCAGCCTCTGGAGCGTGACGGATGAGGGAGCGAGGGAATTTGTGACCCGCTTCTACCAAATCCTGCTGACACAGGGGAGAACGCCGGCTGACGCCCTGCGGGCGGCGAAGATGGAACTGCTTCGCGGTTCAGGCCGGGGAGGCGGCAGCCTTCGAGAAAGGGGCGGGACGGTTCGGAAAGACCCGAAAGATTCGGGCGACCGGAAGAACACGGAAGACCGCTCCTCACCCTTCTACTGGGCCCCCTTCGTGCTTTACGGGGAATAGACACCCCGGCCCTCGACCGTGTTGCGATTCCACGGGCTTTTGCCTGCTGAATCGGGTCAGGTTTCCCCGGCCTCGTCGGCTGGCAGGGCGATTCGTGTCGAAAGGGGTCAAGCCCGTCCTCCCAGGCCTCACTTTTTCAGGGAGAAGACGATAACGGCGTCCAGGACGGCGGCGGCGGCCTTGTCCTCGTCGAAGGGCAGCCCGGGGCCCTTGATGGAGTAGTAGCCCGACATGTCGGTCTCCTCGTCGCTGTCGCCGATGACGGTGAAGTCCTTGTCCAGCAGCGTCAGGTTCAGCAGTTGGTTGAGCCGCTGGTCCTCCGGTGAGAGCTTCGGGTTGTGGACGAGGAAGGAGAGGGGGTCCGCCCCCGTGCCCACCACGATGACCCAGTGACCGCCGGACCGCGTGTAGCCGTCCTCGCCCTCCTGGTACCAGCCGTTGTTGAAGACCATGACGCAGTCGGGGTTCTGGGCCGCTTCTCGCATCCACTTCATGTCGGGCTTGCCGGCGATCTTGTACCCGGCGTTCTTCGCCGAGACCTTCCGCCAGGTGGCCAGCTCCAGCCGGGCGAACTGGTAGCCTCTCGACTCCACGTAGCTGCGAAGGCCGGTCAGGATCCGCTCGGGCCCGGCGCCTTTTTCGGGGTCCACGCTCATCTCCTCCGCCAGCTTGTGGATCAGGTCGATCTGCGCGGTCTTCCCGGTGCCGTCGACGAGCTTCGTCAGCTCCCTGGCCCGGCTGAGGTAGATCAGCCCGTCGGAGATGGAGGTGGGGGCGCAGTAGTACCGGCCGTCGTTGGCAAAGCCGGCGTCGGGGTCCCGCTGGCAGAAGGCGGGGGTGAGGGCGTCCTTGCTCTTCCCGCCCTGGCCGGGGGCGTACGAGGCCAGGACGGCCAGCACGACGACTGACACGCAGAGCGCTCGGCGGAAGAAAGGACGGTTCCGGGCAAACTCGGATGGAAACACGTGCATGGATCTGCCTCCCTGGTTGTTGCGAAACGGAACCGGGTCAGGGTTCCGCCATTTTCATCCTGAACAGTTCCACGGCGTTGTCGTGAAAAACCGCTTTCCAGTCCTCCGGGGGGATGGCTTTCCGGATCGCCCGGATGTACTGCCCCATGGGCACCAGGGGCCAGTCGGAGCCGTAGAGGAATTTCCGGGGGTTTCCCGCGAAGCGGTACATCCACCGGATGGGCTTGATCAGGTAAGTGTCGAGGTCCTCTGCCGCGAACTGGGACAGATCGCCGATCATGATCCCCGAGAGGTCCACGTAGACGTTGGGGTTCTTGAAGACGACCTCCGCCGCCGAGACGGTCCAGGGGTTCCCGCAGTGGGCGATGACGAAACGGACCTTGGGGTGGTCCACCGCCACCTCGTCGAGGGTGAGCGGGTCGGCGTACTTCACCTTGGCGGTCCGGCTGTAGGTGTCCCCCGTGTGGGAGACGGCCCCCACCACGTGATTCTCCTTCATCTCCTTCAGCAATTCCTCGCGGGTCTGGCGGATCCGGCTGGCAGCCTCCCGCTCGCCCGTGAAGATCGTGTGCATGTGGGCGTCGATGACGGGGAGGGGTTCCCCGGCCTCGTCGGGCGGCCGGGCGGTGGCCGGGCAGACGGCGGGGAAAGCCGCTATGGATAACAGGGTGACCCATCGGAATGCTCGCTTCATGCCGGTTCCTCCGCCGGAATCTGGTTTAGCCAGTCTTTTCGCAGTCCTTGAACACGGCGAAGGTACCCTGCGGAAGCAGTGATTGTCAAGGGTAACTCGACGTCTGGCGGATCGCGCGACAGAGCGAGGGCAGTTCCCGGACGGCCTCGGTCAGCACCATGCTGGCCCGGGGCATGACGGGGCCGTCGTCGTAAACCTTCATGTAGTAGACCACCGGCTGGAGGCAGCCGAGCCCGTCGGACCCGCCCAGGAACTCGAAGTCGATGGAGTGGGGCACATAGCCGGCGCTCTCCGCCGTCCGCTGGCTGAGGTCGGGGAAGCGCATCCGCGGCATCTCCCGCCGGGGCCGGAGGACCTCCGGCGGGATGTTGCCGAAGCGCCGCCGCACCAGTTGTTTCCGGGTCTGGGCCGGCTGGCTCTTCGCCCTCGGGGAATCGGTCGTCTGTTCGAACATGGGGTCCCTCCTCTTTGGTCCTTTCCCGGCGACCAACTTGCCGCTCCGACATTCCGTTCGCCGGATCTCACCGAAACGTGATATAGTGCGCGGTTCGACCGGGCGGGTGACCGACACTTCGAGGAGCGACCATGGAACAGGACAAGACGCTGGACACGAACGTTGCGGGAGTGCTGGCGAAGGCTGCGAAGCTGGCGGGGAAGGCGGCGGCCGCATCGGCCGCGGCGGAGCGCCTGGCGGCCGACGTGGAGCGCAACGCCTTCACCCTCGCCGGGCGGGCGGAGAAGGCCCTGACCGCCCTGGCGGCCCTCGAGGGCTTCCCCGAGGCCCTCGCCCGGGCCCGGGCGCGCGTCGAGGCCCTCCGGGACGCGGCGGAGAGCACCCGGCGCCGAGCCCAGGCCTCCATCCCGGCCCTCCTGGCGGAGAAACTGGCCCCCGCGGGGCTGGTCCTCGAGGGGACGCTGCCCGAGCTGCGGTGCGGCCTGTTGACCCTCCGCTTCCGCCCCGAGGCGAAGAAGCCCGTGGTGGAGGTCTTCTACGGCCCCGGCGTGGCCCGGTTGAAGGTCCTTCCCGTGGACGCGGAGGCGGTGGCGGAAGCGGTGGCCGACGTCCACCGGGACCTGGCCGCCGAGCCGCTGGACGAAGTCGTCTTCCTCCGGGGCCTGCGCGTCGCCTACCGCATGGCCTTCGCCCGCCGGGGCGAGCCCGACGACGGCCGCCCCGCTCCCCTGCCCGACGTCATGGCGGAGTTCGCCTTCGCCCGCCAGGCCGCCCGGTTCCGCTCCGACCCCGTCCGGGAGGCCTTCGCGTCCTACGGCCGCGTCCGGTTCAGCTTCGACCTCTTCCGGCTGCAAAAGCGTGAGCTGGACGGCGAGACGTTGCGCCTGGGCGTCGCTTCCCGGGAGCAGACCCGCAAGCCGGAGCACCACCTGTGGGTTCCCACGGACCTGCGGGGACACGGCACCCACTTCGCCGACCTCGCCTTCCGGAGGGCCGAATGAGCCCCCACGAACTGACCCCGGACGTCGCCCGCCAGATCGTCGAGACCCTCGGCGCCCACGGGACGCCCCCCGAGTGGGGCTTCCAGTTCTTCACCGCGGGGCTGGAGGAGTACCTCCAGGTGATCGAGGACGACTACCTCAAGACCTACGTGGCCCACGGCGGCGCCTCCTTCAAGATGGTGGTGGGGGCTTACGGCGGCGGCAAGACCCACTTCCTGTACAACGTCCGGGAACTGGCCTGGAAGCATGGGTACGTGGTGAGCTACGTCTCGCTGCGGCAGGACGAGTCCCCCTTCCACCGCATGGACCGCGTCTACCGGGCCATCGCCCTGAACCTCATGGCGCCCATGACCCCCGAGGAGATCCTGGAGGGCGGCGAGAAGGGGATCGGCGCCTTCCTCAAGCTCTGGTACGAGCGGGCCCTGGAACAGACGGCGGCCACCGCCCTCGACCCCGGGCAGCAGGCGGCGGCGCTCAAGGAAGTCGCGCGGTCGGGCGTGGCGGACCTCGAGGGGGCCCACTACGCCTCCGCGGTCCGGCACGCTTTCGGGGCGCTGGCGGAGGACAGCGTCGACGACTTCGAGGTCATCCTCCAGTGGCTCACCGCCGACGGCTACGACCACCATCTCCACCGGGAGTTCGGCATCCTCCGCCCCCTGGACCGGGCCATCGCCTTCAACTCCATCCGGAGCCTGGTGCAGTGGGTCCGCAACCTGGGCTACCGCGGCCTGGTGATCCTCCTGGACGAGGCGGAGCAGGTCCCCTCCATGTCGTCGAAGCAGCGGGAGATCATGCTGAGCAACCTCCGCGAGCTCATCGACGAGTGCGGGCAGAGCGCCTTCCGCAACGTGATGGTCTTCTACGCCGTGCCCGGCGAGCAGTTCCTCGACGGCCAGGCCAACGTCTACGAGGCCCTCAAGCAGCGGGTCCACTCGGTGTTCGAGTTCTACAACCCGAGCGGCGTCAAGATTTATCTGGAAAAGCTCGGGGGCGACCCCCTCCGCCTGCTGGAGGAGATCGGCGGCAAGCTCTCCACCGTCTTCGAGCGGGCCTTCGACGTGAGCTTCGACCCCGACAAGGTGGAGGAGGCCGTGCGCCTGGCGGCCGTGGAGGCCTACGAGCAGCGCTTCGGCGACATCGGCTACAAGCGGCTCTTCGTGCAGGGCCTCGTCCGGGTCTTCCACTACCTCCGCCGCAAGCCCGACACCGCCGTGGACGGGGCGTGGGTCCGCAGCCTCTTCGAGGGGGGCGCCTGATGGCCGGTTACGAGGTCGGAGACCGGGTGCGGCACTTCATCTGGGGCGAGGGGACGGTCCACCGGGTCTTCCACCAGGGGTTGGAGTGCGACGTCCGCTTCGACAACGGGCTCACCTTTCGCCTCTCCCGGATGGTGCTACGGCCGGTGGATCTCGATGTCGGCCCGTCTCCCGGGCTGCTGGACATCCGGGGACCGGCCGGGACAGAACCGGCCATCCCCCCGCCGAAGGTCCCCGACCCCGCCGCCCTTGTGGCGAAGCATGTGGCACACCTGAAGACGAGAGGCAGGGGAAAGGGACCCTGCCGCTACGGAGAGGCGGCGGCCCCCAGGGAAACCCCTCGAGTCGCCGCTCCCGCCCTCGAACCCGTCCGCGTGCGGGTCACTCCCGCCCCCTTCCTCCCGGAACACGTCCGCGCGCGCAACGTGCTGGAGGCCTTCCGGCTGGGGATCGTGCCCCGCCACTCCATCCGGGACTGGACCTTCGGCCGGGAGAAGGAGTTGCACACCCTGAGCGAGTGGCTCAAGAATTTGGCCGAGGGGGCCCTGATCCTGGAGGGGGCGTACGGTTCCGGCAAGACCCACCTCCTCGAGTACCTGGCCCACCACGCCCTGGGCCTGGGTTACGCCGCCGCCGTGGTGCGGCTCGACCCGGGGCAGGGGAACGCCGCCTTCCCCTGGCGGCTCTACCGGGAGGTGATGCGGGCGGTCCGCGTGTCCCGGGGCGCCGGGGAGGCGGACCTCCGGGAGGTCCTGGAGTCGTGCGCCGGGAAGGTCAAAACACTGAGGTGGCTGCGGAAGCACCCGCTCCTCGGGGATTTCCTTGCCGCCCTGGCGGAGGGCCGCCTGACGGAGGCCGACTGGCTCGCCTTCGGCGGGGAGGAGGTCTACGCCCCGCACTTCCATTTCCACGCCGATTTCACCACGGTGGGGAACGTGGTCTGCAACCTGCTGGGGTGCGTGGGGTCCCTCCTGGTGCACGCCGCCGACCTGAACGGACTGGTGATTCTCCTGGACGAGACGGAGACGGCGAAGACCTGCCTCTACAATTACCACTGGACCCGGAGCCTCAACCTCCTGCGGGCCCTCACCCTCACCGCCAACGACGACCCCGACCTGATGGAGGAGAAGGTGGCGAAGGAGAACGGGGTCTACGTCGGGAACCGGACGCGCCTGGTCTACGCCGGGCACTACCGGAAGGTCCGCTACCTGGAGCGCATCCCCTCGTTCCTCAAGGTGGTGGTGGCCATCACACCCGGCTCCTTCTCCCCCACCTTCCGGGAGTGGCGGGGCTCCATCCCCCTCCTGGAGCTGGACCGGGTGGGGAGGGAGTCGGTGAAGGACCTCTTCGACGCCATCCACGGGCGCTACCGGGAGGTCTTCGGGGCGGGGCTGCCCCCCCGGGAGCTGAAGGACTGCGTCCGCCTCCTGGGGGAGCGCGACCCCGGCCGGTCCACCCGGGGATTCATCAAGGGCGCGGTGGAACTCCTGGACTTCAAACGGTTCTACCCGGACCTCTCCGTTCGGGAGATCGTCGACCGGGCCGCCTGCGCCTTCGCGTCGCTGTAGTCCCAACCCGGGAAATCCGGGAAAAAACCACGGATGAACACGGATAGACACGGATGAACACGGATAACGACCTCGAAGTGCGTGAACGGGACCGACGGGGCACGCGGGGCGAAAGGGGAAGGCTTCTGCGCCGGAAGGACGGGCTGTCCCGGCTCGTTTCGGCCACCCGTTCCCGCGTGGGCCGGACGGGGGCGTTCCGGCCCCGGGTGAGCGGAGCGTCGCTCCGGGGACACCGTTCTGCCGGGTTCGGGGGGATGACCCGTGTCCATCCGTGTCCATCCGTCGTTCATTCCCGTCCTGCCCGGGTCGGGAGTGGGCGGTGAGCCCCGCCGTGACCCCGGGCTCGCCCTTCGACCCCCGCCGGGCCCTGCGGCGGACGTGGGGCGTGTTCTTCCAGCGCTTCGGGCGCCTCCTGCCCATCCAGGCGGAGGCCGTCCCCGTGCTCCTGGCCGGGCGGGACGCCCTGCTGAGCGCCCCCACGGCCACCGGCAAGACGGAGGCCGCCGTCGCGCCGCTCCTGGAGCGCCTGCTGGCCTCGGGCTCCCCGCCGGGCGGCCTGCTCTACGTGGCGCCCACCCGGGCGCTGGTCAACGACCTGGACCGGCGGCTGGCGGGCCCCTGCCGTGACCTGGGGCTTCAGCTCGCGGTCCGGACGGGGGACCGGAAGGAACTGAAGACGGCCCGCCCGCCCCACGTCCTGCTCACCACCCCCGAGTCCCTGGACTCCCTCCTGTGCCGCGCCCCGGCGGTCTTCTGCCAGACCCGGGCGCTGGTCCTCGACGAGATCCACCAGGTGGACGCCAACTACCGGGGCGACCAGCTCCGGGTCCTCGTGCGACGGCTGGAAGCGGCGGCCGGCCGGCGGCCGCAATCGGCCGCCCTCTCCGCCACCCTGGCGGACGCGGAAGCCACCGCCGCGCGCTACCTGTCCGACCCCGCGGTCTGCCGGGCCGGGTCGGGGCGGGGCCTGGAGCTGCGGCTCGCGGGCTCGCTGGCGGAGGCGGTGGGGATCCTGCGGGAGACGAAGCGGCTGAAAGCGGTCCTCTTCTGCAACCGCCGCGCCGACGTGGAGGCCGTGGCCACCCGCCTGCCCGCGGAACGCCTCTGGCCCGCCGACGCGGTCTTCGCCCACCACGGGAGCCTGCCGCGCCCCTTCCGCGAGCGGACCGAAGCCGCCCTGCGCCAGCGGGAGTGGGGGATCTGCGCCGCCACCATGACCCTGGAACTCGGGATGGACATCGGGGACGTCAGCGCCGTGGTCCTGCTGGGGCCGCCCCCCACGGCGGCCTCGTTCCAGCAGCGGATCGGCCGGGCCTGCCGGCGCGAGGGGACCATCTTCGTGGTGGGCATCGCGGAAACCGAGTGGGAGCGGGAACTGTTCGAGGCCTACGCCGCCCTGGCCCGGGAAGGCCAGGTGGAACGGACCGGCTACGCGCCCGACCCGTCGGTGATCGTCCAGCAGGCCTTCTCCATCCTCTACGCCCACCCGGGCGGCGTGCCGCCGGCGGACCTGGCGGGGCTCCTGTCCCCCCTGGGCCGGCCGCCGCTCCTTCGGGAGGTCCTGGACCACCTGGAGGCGGAGGGGTGGCTCCGCCGCACGCCCCGGTCCGTCCGGGCCGAGACGTCACTCATGGACCTCGGGGAGCGGGGGCGGGTTCACTCCAACATCCCCGACGCCGGCGAGTTCGAGGTGGTGGACGCCGGCACCGGCGAGGTGGTCTGCCGGGCATTCCTCCAGGTGGCGGTCGGTTCCGTGGTGGCCCTGGCGGGGCGGGTGTGGGAGGTGACGGGGATCGGGCGGAAGGCGGTGATGGTCCGCCGGTGCCCGGAGGGGGCCCCCGAAACCCGCTTCGGCGCCCGGCCCCAGCAGGGGGCCTTTTACCGCTACCTCCCCGAGAAACTCCGGACCCCTGGAGTGCGGTAGCGAGTCCCCGAGCTACCGCTTTCGAGATCCTTCTCGACACGTGGTGATCGGATCTAGAACCACGAACTCTGAAAAGAGAAAACCAGTTTGGTAGGTCCCTGGCACTGGATTCTGCACTGCCAGGATCGTGCCTGCCGATCCTTCACACCGTCCCAATCGTGCCCTCTGCATCGTCACCCCGTCAGGGGTGAAATGTTTGTAGTAAAAGAGGTTGTTTGTAATTTCCCCCGCGCGCCGCCGGGGGTGAACCGTGCCGCGGGGCACCATCCCGGGCCGGCGGCGCGCGGGGGAGGAAAACCTGTATAACTACCATTACTACAAATATTTCATCCCAGATGGGGTGAGGGCGCGAAGGGGCGACGGCATCGCGAGGCAATGACGGGTTCGACTGGTGTCAAAGACCAGGGGTACGGGGAGAAAATGCTTTGATTATCAAGGAGCTGAGGCCGCGGGAGAAGGTGCGGCCGACGGGGTCGGAGACGGAGCGGTCTGCTTTGCCAAACAGGAGCGTCGTGTCCCGGCAGCCGGCGTTTTTCCGGCGCCGCCTCCGGGGCGCAAGGGTCTTCAAACGGCCTGAAACCGGCGGGAGCACCCCCTGCCGGGGGAACTCCCGCCGGCTAATCTCTGCTATCCTTGCGGGATAGGATTTCCTCGTATTTCAAGCAGGCAACGGAGGAATGACGCAACGGGGCTGAACATCCCCGAATCCGGACGGTGTCATGCCGGGACCATCGTCGGGAACCCGGCCCGCGGTTTCGACGATCCGACATATTTTACGGTTCCCTTCGCGACTGGCAGCGTGTAGAGTCGGGACATGAACGACCCGGGCGGCCGGAAACTGTAGAGGGGAGGGAACGATGCGCATCGCACTGGTGGGGGCGGAACTCGAGGAGAACCTGTCGGTACGCTACATCTGGGCTACCCTGGAGCAGGCGGGGCACGAGGTCTGTTTCGTCCGCTTCAACGGGCCGGGGGACCTGGAGACCTGCGCGGGGACCCTGGCGGCGTCGGGGGCCCGGGTCGCGGGGTTCAGCATGGTCTTCACCCTCCGCGCCGCCCAGTTCGTCGGCCTGGCCCGGCGGGCGCGGGAAAAGGGCTTTCGCGGCCTGATCCTGGCCGGGGGCGCCTTCGCGGCCCTCAGCGCCGACGACCTCCTGCGGGACGAACCGGCCTTCGACGCGGTGGCCGTGGGCGAGGGCGAAGGCATCCTCCGCGCCCTGGCCGCCGCGGACGGCGTGCCGGACACCGTCCCCGGCCTCGTCTGGCGCGCACCGGACGGCGAACTGCGGGTGAACGCCCCGGCCGTCCCGCCGTCCGACCTGGACACCCTCCCCGAGCCGGTCCGTTTGCAGCCCCCCCTGCGGTTCCTGGGCCTGCCTGCAGTGAATGTCGTGTCCTCGCGGGGCTGCTCCCACGGCTGCGCCTTCTGTTCCATCAGCGCCTGGCACCGGCGCTGCGGCGGGGAGCGTTACCGCCTTCGCCGGCCGGGGGCCATGGCCGCCGAGGTCGGACGGCTTTACCGGGACGGGGTGCGAATCTTCAATTTCCACGACGACAACTTCCTGCCTCCCGGGAAGGACGCGGCCCTGGAGCGGGTGCGGGCGCTCGAGGCGGCGTTCCGGGAGGAGAAGGTCGGCCGGATCGCCTTCGCCCTCAAGGCCCGGGCCGACGAGGTGGAAAGGGAAACGTTCGGGATCCTGAAGCGGATGGGCCTGTTCCGGGTCTTCCTGGGGGTGGAGGGGTCGAACGCGGCCACGCTCCGGCGACTGGGCCGCGGCCAGGGACCGGATGACAACACCCGGGCCCTAGGCCTCCTCGATGCCCTCGACCTCCACGTCTGCTTCAACCTCCTCGTCCAGGACCCCGACGCCACCCTCGAGGACTTCCGGTCCCACGTCGCCTTTATCCGGACACACGCGAATCACCCGCTCAACATCTGCCGCACCGAGGTCTACACCGGCACTCCTCTGGAGGCCCGCCTGAGGGGCCAGGGACGCCTTCTCGGCGACTACCGGGGGTGGGACTACCGGATGGGCGACCCCCGGTCCCAGCGCCTGTTCGAGATCTGGTGGCCGGCCTTCGAGGGAAGGAGCCACCCGGTGGACTGCCTCCACCACCTGGCCATGAACGTGGACTTCGAGCGGCAGCTCGCCGGCCACTTCTTCTCCCTGCCCGCGGACCTCGACGCCCGCTCGCGCGACTTCGTGCAGACCGTGAACCGGAATACCGCGGCCCACCTCGATCGGGCCGCGGACAGGGCGGAATCGCCCCTGGACGCAACCGGCGTCCGGCAGGCCTCCCGGGAGCTGGCCGCCGGGGTCTCCCGGGACAACCGCGAGCTGAAAGTGGAAGGGAACCGGCTGCTCCTGCAGATCCGGACCGCCTGCCGCATCCAGGCGACGTCCCCGGAACGCGGACCGCGAGGTGGCCGGCTGTCCCGGGTCGCCTCGTGGGGCCTCGCCGCCGCCCTGGCCGCCGGTGCAAGCACGCTGACGGCCGCCCCGGAACCCTGCGAACCGGGGAAGACCGAGGATTCCACCGGCCCGACACCCGGCAAAGCGGTCTCGCAGGGAGCCGCGCCCGCCTCGGCCGCCGAGCGGGAAGCCCCCAAAAGCCTGAAGAAAGCGATCCGATCCTTCCTGTGGGATAACAGCAGAGACGTCTTTTCCTTCCTGTTGCTCACGGGAAATATGCTTTTTCAGGATCTGGTGGCCACCGTCCATATATCGGACGACGGTCGAATCGTTCTCTGCCGACTGGTCGTCGGCGGGTGGAATGTGGGCGGGAAGCCTCCGGATGCGGTCGCGATCCGTGAGGCGAACGGGATCCTGGACGACGTGCGCCGGTCAAACTGGCCGCCTTCCCGGAACAAAGTGAATAACCTGAAGGCGCTGGGCAAGGAAATCCTTCCACTTCTCGAAGAGCGGATGAAAGCCTGCAAGGCGGGTCCGGAACGGACCTGGCTCGAGACGCTCCACCGGGAAGCCGTGGATATCGCCCAACTGGACGAGGGGTTCACGGCCCTTGCCGACGTCCTGTCGAAATACACGGCTAACAGGCGTTGTAGATCCTGCCGAGTGGAGGTCCGGTTCACCCGGAAGGAGGTGGAAGCGGTCAACGGCACCATGATGTGCGAAGTCGTGGCCGAACCGGGGGTCAACACCTGGCACAGCATGAAGGAAACGGTGATCAAGGGCAAGGAACTTTCCGACCTGCCGCTGAAGTGATGGCCGTTCGGCCGAAGTCGATCATCCCCACCCTGCACCTGGCACCATGCACTTCTGGATGTTCTCTCACGGAGGGCACGGAGGACACGGAGGGGAGGGTTGGACGATGTGCAAGAGGCAACGGGTGCCAGATACTACCTAAGGCCCATCTAATCAATCAGACATAATGACTTCATGGCCAACTCATTTGCCATCAATCAGTCATAACGACGCTGCTTGATGGCGCAGGGCGAGGCAAGCGGGTCCGTGAAATACCGTTTGACCAAAGCGGTAGCTCGAAGACTCGCTACCACACTCCGAAAGCGGCGCTCCGGCGGCCTGCGCGCCGCACTCCCCGGCGAGATGCCCGGCTCCGCCAGGAGCCGCATTTTGGCAGCAACAGCCCTGAAGGAACGCTTGCGCACCGGAGGCGGTGGGGGCAAAACGAGGATTCCCTGTCCTGCCGGCAACGGAAAATGTCCGGGCCCGTCCGGCATTTCCGGCAAAAAAAAGACCTGCCGCGACCCACCGAAACACGGTAAAATACGGGGGATGACAATCCCGCAGCCCGTGGCGCGGGCTTCAGCCTGCGCGGGAAATCAACGGGGCCGCGGGACGCTGTGCGAAACCGCCGGACTTTTGCGAGAACGCCCGGAGTGCATATCGAGCCGCCCCGCCGGCCGGCGGACACCCGGAGGACCATCGCCGATGAGCAACGAACCGAGCACCGCCGACGAGACACCGGGGACGGCCCCCGACGGGGCCGGGCCCGCGGGCGCCGGGGCGGCGACCCCGCTTCGCGCCGCCTGGCCGGTGTTCCTCGTCGTCCTGGCGGTGGCCCTGGTCTACGCCCCGGTGGCGCGGCACGACTTCATCACCTTCGACGACCCCGCCTACCTCACGGAGAACGATCACGTCCGCGGCGGCCTGACCCTGGAGAACATCCGGTGGGCCTTCACGGCGGGGCACGCCGCCCTGTGGCACCCGCTCACCTGGCTGTCCCACATGCTGGACTGCGAGCTGTTCGGGATGAACCCCGGGGCCCACCACCTCGTCAGCGTGGGTTTCCACGCGGCCAACACCCTGCTCCTGTTCCTCTTCCTTTACCTGGCGACGCGGCGGCGCTGGCCGTCCATCCTCTGCGCGGCCCTGTTCGCCCTTCACCCCCTGCGGGTCGAGTCCGTCGCGTGGGCGGCTGAGCGCAAGGACGTCCTGAGCGCCTTCTTTCTCCTTCTGACCCTCCTGGCCTGGCTGGCCTACGTCCGCCGGCCCGCGTGGCCCCGGCACCTGCTGGCCCTCCTTTTCTTCGCGGCGGGGCTCCTCTCCAAGCCCATGCTGGTCACGGTCCCCTTCCTCCTGCTGGTCCTGGACGCCTGGCCCCTGGGACGGTTGACCCGCCGGCCCCGGGAGGGCGAGGAGGCCGGGGCGCCCCCGGCGTGGGACTTCCGGCCGGTGCCGCGGCTCCTCCTGGAGAAGCTGCCGTTCTTCGCGCTCTCGGCCCTCCTGGTGGGCTTCACGCTCTACACGGCGCGCCAGGCCATGCCGGTGGAGGGGATCCTTTCCCTGCCGGTACGGTTCGCCAACGCGGTGGCGTCGTTCTGGATCTACCTCCGCCAGACCGTGTGGCCCGGGGGGCTCTCCCTGCTCTACCCCTTCACCCCGCCGGGCACCCCGTGGGCGACCCTGGCGGGGGCGGCGGCGATCCTGGCCGTGACCGCCGCCCTGGTCCTGCTGGCCCGGCGCCACCCGGCGCCCCTGGCGGGGTGGCTGTGGTACGCGGGGACCCTGGTGCCCGTCATCGGCCTGATCCAGGTGGGGACCCAGTCACGGGCGGACCGCTTCACCTACATCCCGCACATGGGGCTGTTCATCGCCGTCGTCTGGCTGGGCGCCCTGCTGGTGGAACGCGTGCCGGCGCTCCGGTTCCCCGCGGCGGTCCTGGCGGCGGTCGCCGTCGCGGGCCTGGGCACACTCTCCCTCGTCCAGGTCCGCTACTGGAAGGACAGCGAGACCCTCTACCGGCGCTCCCTCGAGGCGGCGCCCGGGAGCCACCTTCTCAACGTGAACCTGGGCAACGTCTACCTGGAGCAGGAGCGCTTCGCGGAAGCGTTCGACCAGTACGCCCAAGCGCTCCGGGTCAACCCCCGGAACGCCTACGCCCTGGCGAACCTGGGCCGGCTGCGTCTGCGGGAGGGGAAGCCGGCGGAAGCGCTCCCCTGGCTCGACCAGGCCCTGGCGGAGGACCCCGGCCTCCCCATCGCCAACTCCCAGAAAGGGGTCGCCCTCTGCCTGCTGGGCGACCTCCGGGGCGCCGCCGTTTTTCTCGGGAAGGCCCTCCGCAGCCAACCCCGGGACCCCGACACACTCTGCAACCTGGCTGCCGTCCGGGCCCGGCAGGGACGGGGGGACGAGGCCCGGGACCTCTACCGGCGGGCCCTGGACGTCGATCCGGATCGGGCCCCGGCCCACGCTTCCCTCGGCACGCTGCTCCTCTCCGCCGGGGACACCCCGGGGGGCCTCGCCCACCTGGAGACCGCGGTCCGGCTCGAGCCCCGCAACGCGGACACCCGCTTCGCCCTCGGCCAGGCCTTCCTCCTCACGGGGCGGCTTCCGGAAGCGGCGGCCGAACTCCGGGCGGGGCTCGGCCTGGATCCCGCCGAGGCGAAGGCCTGGTACAACCTGGGACTGATCCTCCATGCCGGGGGGGATGCCGCCGGGGCCGCCGCCGCCCTCGAAGCCGCCACCCGCCTGGATCCGGGAAACGCGGCGGCGCAGAATGCCCTGGGGGTGGTCTGCCTGGTCCAGGGCCGCGACCGGGAGGCCGAGTCCCGGTTCCGGGAGGCCCTGCGCCTGGACCCGGCCCACGTGAAGGCCCGCCTCAACCTCGAGGCCCTTCGGCGGCGGGGGCCCTCCCGCTGAAAACAACCACGAAATACACGGAAATTGAACCACGAACCACACGAACCACACGAACGAAGAATTCAGAATACAGAAGAAGATGGAGGGCAGGAGGCAGGAGAAAGAGACAGCCGTCAGGAGGCCCTGGTTGGGAGACAGGAGAAAGGAGACGGCGTTTGGCTGGTTGAGCTCAATCGGAGATGCCTCTTCTCCGTGTCCCGTGCCGGGGCGAGAGACAATCCATACGCTTTATTTCGGGGTCGATGGAAAGTCCCGGTCCCGGTAGTTTTCCGCGGGGTTCACAGGGCCAGGTCGAGGCTGACGGGGCAGTGGTCGGAGCCCGGAACCTCGGGGTGGATGGCGGCGTCAGTCACCTTCTCCCGGAGGGCGTGGCTCACGAGGAAGATGTCGATCCGCCAGCCCACGTTCCGGGCCCGGGCGCCCAGGCGCTGGGACCACCACGTATAGAGTCCCTTCTCGCCGGGGCGGCGTTCCCGAAGGACGTCGGCCGTGCCGCAGGCGAGGTAGGCGCGGAAGTCCTCCCGTTCCTCGTCGGTGAAGCCGGGGTTCAATCGGTTGGTGGCGGGGTTGGCCAGGTCGATTTCCTCGGGGGCCACGTTGAGGTCGCCGGTGATGACGAGGTGCCGGCCCTGAGCGTGCCGTTCCCGGATGAAGCGGCAGAGGTCCGCGGCGAACTGCCGCTTGTAGGGCAATCTCACTAACCCCTGGGAGGCGTTGGGGAAGTAGCCGTTCACCAGCAGGGCGCCGCCGAGGTCGGAGAGGATGACGCGCCCTTCCCGGTCGTGGTCCTCGATGCCCAGTCCCCGGGTGTGCCCGATGCCGAGGGCCTTCCGGCTCAGCGTGGCGGTGCCCGCGTAGCCCTTCTTCGCGGTTGCGGGGAACCAGCAGACGTCGAAGGCCGCCTCCAGCCGGGCGCGGACATCGGGCTCCACCTGCTCCCACTCGGCGCGGGTCTCCTGCAGGCAGAGCACGTCGGGGTCCGCCGCCGCCAGCCACTCCAGGAAGCCCTTCTTGAGCACCGCCCGAAAGCCGTTGACGTTCCAAGTGTAAATGCGCATGAATCCTCCCCCATGGTGTTCCTGCACGGCCGGTTCACCGGCAGCGCCCATCTTAGCACGAAAGAGCGCTTGCCGCTGCGGAGGATCTTCGCCGCGGCGCGCAGCGCCTCGACGAGAGCGCCCTTCGCCAGCGGGAACTTCCCGGCCGGCCGCCCCCCGGGCCCCATCCGCCGGCTGTCCCCCGGGCCCCATCCGCCGGCTGTCCCTTATGTCCTTTGGGTCCTTTTGGTCCTTTCGTCCCTTCCCTACGCCGTCACGGCTCCCGGGGCGCCTTCCCGGCGAAAAAGCCTTGCACCCGCCGGGGCGAAACCGTAAGATGCTTCTTTATCCTGCGTTCGGAGGGGAGCACCATGCCGGTGAAGGTTGGTTTCGACAACGACAAGTACCTGCGGGAGCAGCGCGCGGCCATCCTGGAGCGGGTGGAGCAGTTCAAGGGGAAACTCTACCTGGAGTTCGGCGGCAAGCTCCTCTACGACTACCACGCCAGCCGGGTCCTGCCGGGCTTCGACCCCAACGTCAAGATGCGCCTGCTGCGCGAGCTGCGGGACCAGGCCGACATCCTCCTGTGCATCTACGCCGGCGACATCGAGCGCCGCAAGGTCCGGGCGGACTTCGGCATCACCTACGACGTGGACGCCCTCAAGCTCATCGACGACCTGGCCGACTGGGGCGTCCCCGTCACCGCCGTGGTGATCACCCGCTACGACGGCCAGCCCGCGGCGCGGATCTTCAAGAACAAGCTGGAGCGGCGCGGTCTGCCCGTCGTCACCCACCGGGCCATTCCCGGCTACCCCGTGGACATCGACCGGATCGTCAGCGAGGAGGGCTTCGGCGCCAACCCCGCCGTACCCACCGCCAAGCCCCTGGTGGTGGTGACGGGCCCCGGTCCCGGCAGCGGCAAGCTGGCCACCTGTCTCAACCAGATGTACCACGACCACCGGCAGGGGGTCACCAGCGGATACGCCAAGTTCGAGACCTTCCCCATCTGGAACCTGCCCCTGCGCCACGCGGTGAACGTGGCGTACGAGGCCGCCACCGCCGAGCTGCGGGACGTCAACCTCATCGACCCCTTCCACCTGGACGCCTACGGGAAGACCGCCGCGAACTACAACCGGGACGTGGAGATCTTCCCGGTGCTGCAACGGATCCTGGAGCGGATCACCGAGTCCGCCTCCCCCTACCGCTCCCCCACCGACATGGGGGTCAACCGCGCCGGCTTCGGCATCGTGGACGACGAGGCCGTACAGGCGGCGGCCCGGCAGGAGATCATCCGGCGCCACTTCCGCTATGCCTGCGAGTACATGCTGGGGCTGGTGGACCACGAGACCGCCCGGCGGGCCGAGCTGCTCATGCGCGACGCGGGGCTCCGGCCCGAGGACCGTCCCGTGGTGGGCCCCGCGCGGCAGGCCGCCGAGGCCGCCGAGGAAGGCGGGAAGGGCCACGACGGCATCTACTGCGGCGCCGCGATGGAACTGCCGGACGGCGCGGTGGTCACGGGGAAGAACTCCGCCCTGATGCACGCCGCCTCCAGCCTGGTGCTCAATGCCGCCAAGGCCCTGGCGGGGATCCCTGACAAGATCGACCTGATCTCCCCCGCGATCCTGGCCTCCATTTCGACCCTGAAAACGCAGACGGCCCGCCGGCACGTCAGCCTGGACCTGAACGAGGCCCTCATCGCCCTGGCCATCAGCTCCGCCACCAACCCCACCGCCCAGCTGGCCGTCGAGAAGCTCAAGGCGTTGCGGGGCTGCGAGGCCCACCTCACCCACATCCCCACCCCGGGCGACGAGGCCGGGCTGCGGGACCTGGGCATCAACCTCACCACCGAGCCCCAGTTCTCCTCGCGAAGGCTGTTCGTGCGGTGAAGCCGGGGCCCCTCCCGGCATGGGCGGCCGTGAGACGGCTGTCGGTTCTCGGCGGATTACGGCTCCGGCTCGTCGTCGCCGGGCTCGGGGGGCGGGAGTTTCACGGGGTTGGGGATGCCCCGGCGGCGGGCGAAGTCCTCGAGGGCCCGCAGGTGGCGGCGATCGGACTGGCGGAGCCCCGCCAGGAGGTTCCTGAGGGTGTCGCAGAGACCGTCCAGGATGCCGGCCGTGTGGGATTCGAAGGCGGTGTTTTCCAGTTCGAGGGCGGCCTGCACCGCGGCCTGAAGGTCCAGGTCCCGGGCGCGCATGAGGTCGTCCACCCGCGAGAGGATGGACTGGACGGCCGCCCGGTCGATCTCGGGGCACTTGATCAGGTTGAGGTTCTGCCGGACCATGTTGTGGGCCATCAGGACCATCCGCGCGTGGTTGTCCTCCTGCCGGGCGAGCTCCCGGAAGAGCTTCTCCACGTCGGCATCGGGCTCGAACCGTTTGGCGAAGCTGATGTAGAGCATCTCCAGCCGTTTCTCGATGCTCTCCAGCGTCACGAAGAGTTCCATGCAGTCCCTGCAGTCCATGAGCACCCCCTTCGAACGGCAAGATCATAGCGCGATTTCAGCTCGAGCGGAAGCACTAGTTCGCAATTTCCCCGTCGAATCGTCCCCCTTTTCCGTTACAATTGCCTCTGCAACGTCAGGGCGGGAGGAAACCGGGGATGAAGTGGCGGGACGCGTCGAAACTGGCCTGGGCGGACCTGAACCAGTCGCGGCTGCGGTCGGCGCTGACCGTGCTGGGCGTCATGGTGGGGATCGCGTCCCTGATCTGCATGTTCGCCTTCGGCCTGGGGATGCAGAAGATCAGCACCGAGCACGTCACCCGGAACAATGCCCGTAACGTCATCACCGCCTTCTCCCTGCCCGTTGTTGCGGATGAGCCCGGCGAGCAGCCGGCCGTTCCGCCTCCCCCCCTGGACGACCCGACGGTCGCCCGGATTCGCGCCATGGACGGCGTGTCCTCCGTCACCCCCGTCATCAGTTTCCCCGCCCGGGCCGAGGGGCCCAAGGGGATGATCCGCCTCTTCGGACGCACGTTCTCGGTGCCGGAGGACCTCCGGGGGGAACGCTTCGTACTCGCGGCCGGGAGCTTCTTTTCCACCAACGCGGACGAAGCCGTCATCGTTCACCCGGATCTCCTCCCGCGACTGGGTCTCCCCCGCGAGCCGTCTGCGGCGGTCGGGTGCCGGGTCAAGCTCCGGCTGACCTCCCCGGCCCGCCTGGCGGCCATGATGCTCTCCCGTGGCACGCCTGGCCCGGTGGAGGACGAGGTGGTCTTCTCGGTGGCGGGTGTCCTGAAAAAGGACGAGACGATTTTCGAGAACCCCTTGAGGAAAACCGACATCCTCCTTCCCCTGGACACCGCCCGGCGACTGGGCCTCCACCAGCTCAACGCCCTGGGCGGCCTGGGAAGGATATCGGGCGGCAGTCTTTACACGATGCTGGAGATCAACGTCGGGGACCCGGCCCGGCTTCCCGCGATTCAGGCCCAGGTGGAGAGGTTGGGGTTGCGCGCCGTTTCCCTCAACTCGATCCTGAAGGAAATGAATGTCTTCTTCCTCATTTTCAACAGCATCCTGGGGGCCGTGGGGAGCATCGCCCTGGTGGTGGCGGGGATCGGCATCGTCAACACCATGATCATTGCCGTCCTGGAGCGCCGGAAGGACATCGGCATCATGAAGTCGGTGGGCGCCTCCCGGGGCGACATCCGCAAACAGTTCTTCATGGCGGCCGCGTGGATCGGTTTCGCGGGGGGCGCCCTGGGCGAACTGCTCGGGTGGGGTGTCGCGTCGGTGGTCAACCTCGTGGCCCTTCACTTCATCCGGCAACAGGGCCCGGCCCCCGACACCCTCTTCCACTACCCGGCCTGGCTGATCGCGGGCTGTGTCGTTTTCGCGGTCCTGGTGGCGCTGGTTTCAGCCCTGTACCCGGCGTCGCGGGCGGCCCGCCTCAACCCCGTGGACGCGTTGAGGTACGAGTGAGGAAAGGACGAAGGGACCCTAACGACCGGAAGGACCAACAGGACGACGGAAAAGGGATCGTCACGGGGAAAAGAGGTTCCGGGCTGTGCGTTGAACCGCGCCGCAACGGCCGCAAGGCTCGATCCCTCTGTCTCCGGGGCCGACCCCCCCTTGTGAGCGCAGGCTCCAGAGGTCCCCGGCAAACCCGGTTGCACGCCATCGGCCCCCTCACCGGATTGCTGCTGTCATTTATCCTCGTGCTGTCGATCGGGGCGCTTCCCGTCTTTACCCTCGGGACCGCGGCAGGGGACACTCAGTCGACAGGGGACACTCAAACCCCGCCGACATCAACGGCCGGGGACACTCAATCGACCGGGGACGCTCAAAACCCGCCACCCTCGGGGATCCCGGTCGGGGAAACCCTGACCTGGCGGATCCGCTGGAAACCCTCGGCCCTCGTCCCCTCCCTGGACCTGGGGGAGGTGCGCTGCCGCTGCGCCGGGCCCGCCGCGTTCAACGGGGAAACCCTCCTGCGGACGGAGATGACGGCCCGGCTCCAGTCCAGCCTGTTCGGGCTGTCCGTCACGTCGAGCCTGGAAGCCTTCCACCGGGGGGACGGCGCCGGCTCCGTGCACACCCGCAACCTGCTGAAGGAAGGGGACGTCACCTCCCAGCAGACGGTGTTCTACTACCCCGCCGAGGCCGTGCTGTGGATGCGGGAGCACGCCACCCGGGCCCGGGGGCTCCCGTCCCCCTACGCGGCCCGGAACGAGCTGCACCGGGGCGTGCCGGGCGTCCTCCTGGACCCCGCGGCGCTCGTCCACCGGCTGCGGACCCTCCCGCTCCCCGCGGGGGAGCCCGCGCGGGTGGACGCCGTCTACTTCGCCCGGGTGCGGCACGTCACCGTGCGGCCCGGGGAACGGGAACGGGTGAAAGCGCCCGCGATGGAGGCGGAGGCGATTCACTACCGCCTGGAGAACTTCATCGGCCCCGACGGCGACCGGGACTGGGACGTTCACGTGTGGGCCACCGCGGACGCCCTTCGCGTGCCCTTGCGGCTCCGCGCGAAGGTGCGGATGGGGAGCGTGGAGGCCGAACTGGTGAAACGGGAGGTGCTGGACACCTCGATCCTTCCCCCGAAGCTCGACTGGCTGCGGACACCCCCGGACCGCGTGCCCCCGCTGTCGGAGGCGCTGGCAGCCCGGCGATCGCCCCCGGGCGTCACCCCGGGCGAGATGGCGCCCGTCCCCGGGGGGACCTTCGACTGGGGGAGCGGGTCGGTCCGCCCCGGGGAGAAGCGCCGCCCCGTGACGGTGGACGCCTTCCAGATGGACCGCTACGAGGTCACCAACGCCCAGTACCGGCGGTTCATGGAGGCGACGGGCCACCGGGCGCCCGACGTCATGCCCTTCGAGTTCTACCGGAAGACCTTCAACTGGTCCGCGGATTCCTACGCCGAGTACCTGCGCCTGGCGGAGCCCTTCCGCTGGAAGGACGGCCGCTGCCCGGCGGGCCGGGAGGACTGCCCCGTGGTGCTGGTCTCGTGGGAGGACGCCCGGGCCTACGCCCGCTGGGCCGGCAGGCGGCTCCCGACGGAGGCGGAATGGGAGTGGGCGGCCCGGGGGGGCCTCGCCGGCGCGGACTACCCCTGGGGCGACGCCATCGACCCGTCCCGGGCGGCCACGTCCGAGTCGCCCTTCCCGGGGCCCTTCCCCGTCGGGTCGCACCCGGCCGGGGTCAACGGCTTCGGATTGCACGACATGGCCGGGAACGCGGGCGAGTGGACCGAGGACACCTGGTCGAAGAACCCGGTGTCCGGCGGCGAGCGCAACCCCGTGGCGAAAGGCGGCGGCAGGGACAAGGTGTTCCGGGGGGGGAGCTGGCAGCACGGGATCCGGGACGCCGCCGTCTGGCGCCGGGACTCGGCCGCCGCCAACGTCACCTATCTCACCGTGGGCATCCGCTGCGCGAAGTAGAGCTGCCGTTCACCGGGCTTGCATCCCGTTCGGTCCTCGGTTATGCTCGAAGACGAACACCGTGTTTCGCTGCCGGAGGCCGGCGTGCTCAAGCCCCATGACCGGATCGGCCCCTACACCATCCTGCGGCGCCTCGGGAAAGGCGGCTTCGGCGAGGTCTGGCTCGCCGAGAAGCGGACCCCCCTGGCCGTGACCGAGTTCGCCCTGAAACTGCCGCTGGAGGAGTGCTGCGACCTCGGGCAGATCCGGCGGGAGGCGGAGATCTGGAAACGCGCGGGCGGGCACCCCAACGTGCTGCCCATCATCGAGGCGGACATCTACGACGACCGGGTGGTCATCGTCAGCGAGTACGCCATGGACGGCTCCCTCGCCGACTGGCTCCGCAAGTACGGCGGGCGCGCCCCCAGCGTCGAGGCGGCGGTGGAGATGACCCTCGGCATCCTCGCGGGGCTGGCCCACCTCCACGCCCGGGGCATCCTCCACCGGGACCTCAAGCCCTCCAACATCCTCCTGCAGGGCGACGTACCCCGCATCGTGGATTTCGGCCTCGCCCGGGTGCTGCGTGCGAGCCAGCAGAGCGCCACCGTCAGCGGGACCCTCCACTTCATGGCGCCGGAGGCCTTCCAGGGCACCCGTTCGGAAGCGACGGAGATCTGGTCCGCCGGGGTCCTCCTGCACCTTCTCCTCTGCGGACGGCTCCCCTTCCCCCAGGAGGACCCGGCGACCCTGATGCACGCCATCCTGTTCGGGGTGCCCGAAACCCTGCCCGACGGGGTGCCCGGCCCGGTCCGGGCCGTTGTCCGCCAAGCGCTGGAGCGCGACCCCTCCCGGCGCTTCCGGGGTGCCCGGGCCATGCGCAAGGCCCTGGAGGCCGCCCGGGACGCGTCGCTGCGCCCCGGGCATCGACACCTGCCCACCGGGGGCCACACGCCGGCGGCGGAGACCGATGCCGCCACCGAAACACTCTCCAGCGTCGCTTTTCCCCCGTCGCCGCCCACCCCCCCGACCCGGACCGACATCCTTCCCGCGGCCCGGGCCGGCGGGCCCCGGACCGTTTCCCCGCCCTCCAACGCGTTCACCACCTTCCTTCCCGCGCCCGCCCCACCGGTCGGGGGGACGGCGCTCCCCTTCGTCCCTGGCGCGGGGACCGGGACCGCGCCGGCGAGAAAACGCCGGTTCCTGGCGTGGATCCTGACGCTCACCGGCATCGGGATGGTGGCAGGGTTGGTCTTCCTGGTGGTCTATCTCGCAAACCTCGAGAAGAAGGGCACCCCGGCCCCGGGAGCCCCGTCCGCCGGAGCGTCGTCGACGGGTTCACCGGGCGGGGGCGGCACCGGCGCCGGCCCGGTGAAACCGGGGGTCTTCCAGGACATCGCCGGCACGGTCGGGCCGGACGGGAAGGAGATCATCCTGGAGTTCACCAACTCCCTGAAGATGACCTTCGTCCGCATCCCCCCCGGCACGTTCCGGATGGGCGCCGTCGAATCCGACGCCGCAACCCCGCACCGGGTCACCTTCGCGGAACCTTTCTATATCCAGACCAGCGAGGTCACCCAGGCCCAGTGGAAGGCCGTCATGGGCTCCAACCCCTCGTTTTTCCAGGACGACCGTCTCCCGGTGGAGAGCGTCTCGTGGGACGACGCCCAGGCGTTCATCCGAATGCTCAACCGCCGAAACGAGGGGCTGTACCGTCTCCCCACCGAGGCCGAGTGGGAGTACGCCTGCCGGGCCGGGACCACGGCCTATTTCTACGGTCAACTCCGGGAGATCGGGTGGTTCGAGGACAACGCCGGGAACACCGCCCACCCCGTGAAGACGAAAAAGCCCAACCCCTGGGGACTGTATGACATGTCGGGGAACGTCTGGGAGTGGTGCGAGGACGTGTGGCACCCGGAACTCACGGGTTTGGCGCCGACCCACGGGAACGCCTGGACCCGGGACGGAGACCCGTCCAGACGGGTGATCAAGGGCGGCGGCTGGGACAGCCTCGACGCCTACTGCCGCACCGTCCACCGCGCCGCCTTCGGCAAGGACTGGCGGAACCGGTCGGTGGGCCTCCGGCTCGCCGTGACGGTCCGGTTCTGAAGCGAACAGCTCTATCTCTCCGGAATTATTGAGGTGGACACCGCACTCGATCTTGGTGAGACCCGTGTCCCCGTTGGGGACAAACATTTGTGGTAAAAGCGGTTCCTGATGATTTTTCCCCGCGCGCCGCCGGCCGGGATCTTGCGGCGGGGTACGATTTCCACACGGCGGCGCGCGGGGAGACTTCGCAACCGATGTTCAACCCCTGCCAGGGTTGGGTGCTCATTCTATCTTTCTCCATCTCGAAGCCGCAACCCGACCCCTGCATTATGTCTCACTGATTCCGCAAGAGTTGCGCTTGAAACAACTATGTCCAACAGATATAAAAAGGGTTAGATGGTACCTGGCACCCGATTGCTGGTGGTCGAGAAAATCGCTGTAATACCGAATAGCCGCCCTGGTTGGCAGTGGGACGATCCTCACCTCGTCAGGGTCTTCAGGGAAGCTGAAATCCCACCAGACTTCAGAATCAACTGGGACGGCAATCTTCCGGTCAACGCGCCGAGGTGTCATGACCCAACTCAAGACCTTTTCTTTCCTGGGGTAAAGCGATTCAGCAATGGCCAGCAAGTCGGCTTCCAGCGGGGAATGCGAAAACCGGCTGATCCTTTTTGAAAGATGTCGAACTGATTTTTTGTGGTTATGAATTGAAATGGCCAGGTCTGACTGGCTGATGTAGTATCCGGGCACGAGGATTTGCTGTGCAGAAACGGTGGCGGCCATGGTTGCCAGGATGCAAACAAATATCCGGAGTCCTCCAATGAAAAGTTGGAAAGCAGGTTTTCCGAATCGTTGAAAGAATGGCATAGACCTCGCTGTTCCACCCGTCGGTGCATGCGTATTCTGCGCCTTCTCCGCATTCAGCGTGTTCTGCGGTTCAGAACAGTAACCGGACGAACTTCCCCAGCATGTAGAGGCCGAAGCAGGTGAAGGCGATGCCGCACGTGAGCCGGATTTTGCCCCCGGCGTTGCTGAAGTGGGCCCGCCGCTTGGTCATGAAGCGCCCCAGCTCGGACAGCCAGGTGAACACGCCGGCGCCGAAACCGAGGATGAAGATGATGTTGGTGACGGGGTGCGGGACGAGGGCCTTCACCGAGTAGAGGAAGTCGGTGACGGCGATCATGGCCAGGATGAAGAAGGGGTTGGACAGCGAGATGACCAGGCCGGTCCAGAAATGCCCCTCCAGGACCTCTTCGGGGGTGGGCTCGTGGGGCTTCCGGACGGGCGTCTTCTTGAAGAAGAGGTAGTAGACCCCCAGGATGATCAGGAACGCCGCGCCCCCCACGCTGAAGATGACCTTGATCCAGAAGAGGAGGCTGGCGGAGACCTGGTACAGAAGGACCAGCACCAGGTAGCCCATATCGCCGCAGACGGCCCCCAGGATCAGGCGGATGGCGGACGCACGGTGGTTGTGAACGCTCTTCTCGAAGATGGCGAAGTTGATGGGCCCCGGGGGAATGGCGATGATGAACCCCGTGAGGAAGCCGATGGCCGCCGCGATGAGGTTGGTCTGGACGTCCGCGACTGCAGGCACTAGTCCTCCGGCGTGAAGTATCCCTTGCGATAAGACAGCTTGAGGCGTTTTCCCCTGAGGGTGATCTTGATCTTGCGGAACTTCCCGTCCCGGGCCTGGTCGGCCGGTTCGTAGGCCATGTTGTACTGGTGCGCAATGTCCTTCATGATGATATCGAAGGTCTCCTGGAGGGCTTCGCGGGTGGGCTCGGGGGAGAAGAACCGGCCGCCGGTCTCCTTGCAGAAGTTCTGCAGGACGCCGAAGTCCGACGGGAACATCCCGGACCGGACCCCGATGCCGTAGATCAGCGCGTCCACCCGCTGGGCTGCTTTGATGGCCGTCTCCTTCTTTACTTTCGAGGAGGTGTCGGCGCCGTCCGAGAGGATCAGGATCACCTTCCGCCCCGCCTCCTTCGACAGTTTTTCCTCCGCCGCCAGATAGACGGCGTCGTAGAGGGAGGTCTCCCCGCCGGGCTTGAGCTTGTCCAGCGCCCGGTCCAGTCGGTCCGGGTTGTCGGTGAAGTCCTGGACCAGGACCACTTCCGAGTGGAACTCGATGAGGGCCCCGACGTCCTTGTTGGGCCGGAGGATCTTGCGGAAGAAGATGGACGCCGTGGCGATCTCCTGGCTCAGCTTGTCCTTGACGGAGCCGCTGGTGTCCACCAAGACGGCGATGGTGAGCGGGATCTCCTGGGTCTGGCTAAGGTTGCGGAAGTAGAGGATCTCCTGCTTCTTCCCGTCCTCGGTGATCTCGAAGTCCTCCGCCTTGAGGTCGGCGGCGTAGTCCCCGCCGGAGGTGGCGGAGACGAAAAGGTTGACCAGGAATACCTTTGCCCGGATGATGGTATCGTCGGGCGGGTCCTCGCCCCCGGGGGCGGCGGTCAACGGCAGGGCCCCCGCCAGGGCCCACCAAGCCAGGAGGACCGCGAGCGCCCGAACCCGGCCGGAAGAACTTCCCCCGAAGCAGCCTCCGCTCATTCGCACCTCCGTCCCGTCACTCGCACAGCGCCTTGACGCGGCGGGTCACCGCGTCCCAGCAGACCGCGCAGAAGGGTTTGGCTCCCTTGGTGAACATGATGCAGTCCAGCATGGACCGGTACATTCCCTTCGCGGTGTAGCCGGCTCCCTCGAAGGCGCCGACGACGCCCCACGCCTTGCAGGCCTGCAGATAGGCGTCGGTCCGGTCGGAGTTCTCCTTCGAGAGCCGCTCGGATTCCTCCTGGATCTTTGTCACCTCGGCCGCCGGGGCGCCGGAGCGCTTCAGGGAGGCGATCTTCTCGTTGAGTTCCTTGCGCCTGGCCTGGTAGGCGAGGTCGCGCCGGTCGAACTCGTCCTTCTCCCAGGGCGTGGGGACCTCCGTCCCCTTCTGGACCAGGTGCTTCCACTTCAGCTCCCCCGGCTGGAGGAGGGCGGTGATGTTGGGCTCCAGCGGCTCGACGCCCTTCGGGTAGAAGTCGTTGTAAGCGGTGCTCGAGGTGTAGTACTCGTCCGCCAGCCCCGCGAAGGAGTGGCCGAACTCGTGGAGCAACAGGTAGGGGAACCACTGGTTGTCGGAGGTGAAGGTGCAGTACTGGTTGTAAATGCCGCCGCCGCCGTAGCGGGCGTGGTTGACCATGATGCACAGGGTGTCGTAGGGGACGTTCCCGGCGAGGTCGTGAAGCCGGCGGTTCTGCTCGGTGAGGAGGTAGCGCTCGCTGTCCAGGGAGTCGAAGGTGCACCCGAGGGCCGTCTGGCGGTAGACGCCGTGGCTCGGCTCGTCGCAGCCGGACTGCTGGGAGGGCCGGAAGACGCCCCGCACGTTGAAGGACTTCATCAGGCCCTTGAACGGTTCCTGGGAGAAGAACACCTTCATCCACCGGTCCAGGTCCTTCCGGAACTTGGGGGCCTCCGCGGCGGTGTAGCCCTCGGCGATGACGGCGATGTCCACCTTTCTCGAGGGGTCTCCCGAGACCAGGGCGTCGATGACGGTCACGCCCTTTTCAGGGGGCTTGCGGAGCACCCAGATGGAGCCGGGGTCGATCTCCGTGGTGAAGACGGGTTTGAGGGTCTGGTCCTTCTGGCGGACCTCCAGGACCATCCGGACCTTCGCTTTCGGGAAGGGGAACCGGACGGTCTCCTGGAAGGTCGCCGAGATGCCCTTCGACGCCGGCTCGGTGGTGCGGTACTCCCCGAAATACGAGTCGTAACCGTGGGAGAAGAGAAGCTCGCCGGACGCCGCGTCGTAGACCTTGACATAGTGCCGCCCGAGGTTGAACGTGTCCACCCGGTGGGTGCGGCTGCCCGGCCAGGGGCCCTCGACCAGCAGGCGGTCCACCGTGAACATCTCCTCGGTGGCGTTGCCGGTGTGGTAGAGGTCGACGCGGAGCGTGTCGCCGGTGAAGAAAGCGTCGTAACCGCCTCCCGCCAGTGCCAGGGAAAGCGCGCACAGTGCCGTGATCATGTTCACCCCCGTTCTCAGTTCGTGGAATCGTCGGCGGGGAAGGCCCCGGACCTGCCCCTCGCGCGCTGCGACATCACCAGGCTCTTTGTCTTCAGCAGGATGCTGCGGGCCTGGGGCATCAGGTCGATGGCTTTCAGGAGGAGTTCGTCGCCTTCCGCCCGGATCTTGAAGCCCTCCAGGACACCGTAGAGCCGGGTGGCCACTTCCGCCTTGATGCCGCGGCGGACGAACTCCAGGTTGGCGTTGAAGTCCTCCTCGCTGAAGCTCACCTTGATGCTCTCGATGTAGTCCCGGAAATCCTTCACCACGGCGTCGTTGATCTCCAGGTGGTTTCCCTTGGTCTTGCTCAATTCCTGGAAGGGGATGGAAGGGAACTTGCCCTGGACCGCCAGGTTGGCGAACTTGAAGAAGACGTCCTTGGAGACGAGGGTCAGCTCGAAGCGGTTGAGCTTTCTCGCTTTCTGCTCGACGTCCGGGATGATGCCGCCGCCGCCGTAGACCTTCCGCTTGCCGAGGGTGTACTTGACGTCGGCTTCCGAGACCGGGACGTTCTTTCGTTTCCGGGGGTTGTAGTAGTCGTAGAGCGAGCCGTTGTAGGGGCGCTGGACGCAGCGGCCGCTGGGCGTGTAGTAGCGGCCGGTGGTGAGGGCCAGCCCCGAGCCGTCGGTGAGCTTGTAGACGGACTGGACCAGGCCCTTGCCGAAACTCCGCTCCCCGAGGATCAAACCGCGGTCGTTGTCCTGGACCGCACCCGCCACGATCTCGGAGGCGCTGGCGGAGTTCCCGTTCTGCAGCACCACCACGGGGAGCTTCACGTTGCCGCCGGACTTGGCGGTGTAATTTTCCTCGTTGCTGCCGTCGCGGTCCCGGGTGGTCACGATGGGGGCGTCCTGGTGGAGGAACTCCTGCGAGACCCGGATCGCCTGGTCGAGGTAGCCGCCGGGGTTGTCCCGGAGGTCGAGGATGAGCCCCTCGAGATTGTCTTCGTCCAGGTTGCCGAGGGCGTCCCGAAGCTCCTGCCAGGTGCTCCGGGAGAAGTGCTCGACCTTGACGTACCCGATGCCCGGGCGAATCCGGTAATAGAAATTGATGGTGAGCTTGGGGATCTCGTCCCGGGTCACGTCGATCTCCAGGGGCCTGGCCTCGCCGGGTCGCAGGACCGTGATGTGCACCTGGGTCCCCTTGGGCCCTTTCAGGTGGTCGATGACGTCGTCGACGTCCCACTCGTCGATGGATTCGCCGTTGACCTTGTAGATGACGTCCCCGGCCTGGAGGCCGACCTTGAAGGCCGGGGTCCCGGGGAAGGGGGGCTCGAGGATCACGATGCGGCCCGACCCCCGGGTCAGGGCGCGGATGCGGATCCCCAGGCCGAAGTAGCGGCCGGAGTTGTCTTCCTGCAGCTCGTTGTACTCTTTCGGCGTGAAGAAGTTGCTGTGCGGGTCGAGTTGCTGGAGGAACTGCCGGATGGCGCTGTAGACCAGCTCGGAGCGTTCCCCGATGGGGATGGCGTTCCGGTTGATGTTCTCCATGAGAACGCTGAACTTCTTGAACAGGAAGTCCTTGTCCTGGTTGATCCGGGACTCGCCGACGGCCTTCCCGCCCAGGACCCCCCCGGCCAGGGTGGACAGCACCATCAGCACGACAGCCAGCACTCCGAGATGTTTCCGCATGGTTTCCTCTCAATCGCGTATCGCAGCGGGCCGCCCCCGCGGGCCGGCCTCGCCCCGGGTCACTTCCCGTCGACCAGCCGGCCGACGAGCTTTTCCAGCCTTCCGGAGCTGGGGTTGTACCCCACCTCGATCTTCCGGATCTTCCCCTCCCGGTCGATCAGGACCTGGCAGGGGATCCCCGAAACGTTGAAGTTGTCGTGGATGACCCCGCCCTTCCCGACCGCAACGTACCAGGGGAGCCCGGTCTCCTTGACGTAGTTGGCGATGTACTTGTACTCGATCTCCGGGTTCTCGATCCGGGGGATGTTCTTCTGTGCGTCCCGGTAGAACCCGTAGAACCGGGTGATGCCCACAACCTCGAACCCCCGCTCGTGGTACTTCTCGTAGATTTTCTTCAGGTCGGGCAGCGACGCCCGGCAGGGGCCGCACCAGGGGGCCCAGAAATCCAGGAGGACGACCTTCCCCTTCAGGCTTGCGAGGGAGGTCTTCGGCTCACCGATCCAGCGATCAATGTCCAGTTCCTTCGGTACGGTCCCGATGGACGCGATCTGCTTTTTCTTCGTCCCCAACTCGGCGACCGCCCGTTCGTCCGAGAGCCGCTTGGCGATCTGCTCGTCCAGGAAGAGGACGGCCTGGTCCTTCCGGCCCGCTTCCAGGAGGTTGTCGGCCACCATTTCCACGATCACGGAGCGGTAGTCCTCGGGGATCTTCCTGAGAAGGCTCAGGCGAAGGTAGACGGCGGCCTTGGAGTGTTCCTCGGCCTCGGCGAAGGCCTGGCCGAGGTTGACGCAGATGCGGCCCGACTTCTCCTCGTCGATCTGGGCGATGAACCGGTTGAACAGATTTTCGGCCTCAAGCGGTCGCTTGAGGGAGAGCAGCGACATGATCAGGTCCGTGGCCGCCTTGGTGTTGGCGGGGTCCGCCTCGAGGCACTCCTCGAAGAGGCCCACCGCCCTGGCATGGTCGCCGGAGAGCTGCAGGAGATGGGCGATGGCCGCCTTCTGTGCAAGGGTGGCGGTCTCGGGGGACGGGGCCATTTTCATCAGGGCGGCCAGGGACTCGGACTGCCAGTGCTGGAAAGCCTGGAATTCCTGCTGGGACTTGATCTGGATGGATTTCTCCTCCCACTTTGCGTTGAAGTCCGTATAGGCCTGGTCGAAAGTCGGCGGGCTCTCCGTCGCCTGCGACGGGACGAAGGTCAACATGAGCAGGTAAAACAGCAAACCCGTGAGGGTCCCGGGTCTCATCGCATTCTCCTCCGCCGATAGAATACCCAAAGGCCGGTCGCCGCCATCCAGACGACCCATTCCCCCCAGTTCAGGGACCTCACGGTCCCCCAGACGAACGCCGGCAGGATTCCGGGGGTTTTCCAGGAGTCCGCCGGGTAAGCCGTGTCGCGGACCACCGGGATCGCTCCCTGGACTCCCCCCGAAACGAGCCGCTCCCGGATGGCTTCATCCAGGCGGCCGGAAGGCAGTGACCGCCAGCCCGGCAGGTGAACGACGGTCCACGCCAGGCTGGCGGACCCGTATCCGTGCGTGTCGGTGGCGGCGGTCAGGAAGAGCCCCCGCCTCCGGGCGAAATCCACGACGACGGATCGCCGGTCCCGGGGGAAATCGAGGGACTGCGGCGCGCCCGTCGCCATCTCGAAACCGTGGATCCCCGCCGCGACGAACCCGGGCACGGAGGCCCAAGAATAGTCATTATACTCCGGCAGGGAAGCGATCGCCAAAACGTTTTTCCGGGCGGCCAGTTGACGGAGCAGCGCGAAGACCTGCCCCGGGGAGTCGCAGTGGGGCTCCGGGTCGATCCAGTCGGTGTTGCCGATCACCACCAGGTGCAGCTTGTAGAGGCTGAGCTCCTCCCCCGGCAGGAACACGAGCCCGTCTCCGGCCCGGGCGGGGTTGAGGGCCTTCGCCCGGAAAGCGGCGTTGACGATGTCGTGGTCGGTGATGTACACGGCGTGGAAACCCGCCCGGGTGTGCCACCGCCGGGACGTTTCCGGGTCGAACCACGGGAGGCCGTCGCGGGAGGCCGAGGTGTGGGAGTGGAAGTCCACCACCAGGTCGTCCGGGTCCGCGGACCGCAGGGCCGCCATGGGGCGGGGGAGGAAGGCGCAGAGGATCAGCGCCCAGGCGTAAAGGGTCCAGAAGAAGCACATCCCCAGCAGGACCCGGGCCCACCGGCGGCGGTATCGCAGGAAGAGGAACGCGAGGGTCAGCGCGGCAAGGCTCCCGGCCAGCACAACGTGCTGGTTCCGGCTGAGGAACGTGAGGTTGTCCAGGATTTCCAGGGGGGGGGACAGCAGCACGTACAGCAGCGGCTTCTCGAGGTAGAGCCGATCAGGCCGGGTTTCGTCCGCCGCGTTGGTCAACCCCGTGGAGGGAAAGAACCGTCCTGCCAGGAGGAGGAGGGCGAGCAGCAGGCCGAAGCGCGCGGCGGGGGACTTCAACGGTCCGTCCTCGGGCTACGGCGCGGCCGGGGAGGCGGACAACACCTTCACGTAGATCAGTTTGGAGTCGCCGGGCCGGTAGAAATCCTCGAGGGTGGCCTCGAGGCGGTATCCCCGGCGTTCGTAGAAAGCGTGGGTGGGCCGGTAGAGGTCACGGGAGGAGGTCTCGATGTAGACCCGTCGCCCGCCCGCGTGGCGGATGCGTTCTTCCGACTCGGCCAGCAGGCTTTTCCCGATCCCGCCGCCGCGTTCGGTCCCGCGGACGGCGATCCAGTAAAGGTCGTAGCTTTCCGCGGTGCCGGCGATGGGCCCGTAGCAGGTGTAACCGAGAACCTCCCCCCCGGGGCCCGTGGCGAAGACGAAGTGATAGTCGCTCGCCTCGCCGCGGTCGAGGCGTTCCTGGACGAGTTCGACGGCGATGTCGATCTCGTCGGGGTAGAAAAAGCCCGTGGAGTCCACCAGGACGCGTACGGATACCGGGTCCGAGGGGAGCACGGCGTCGCGGAAGGTTGTCCCCCGGCTCGCCATCACGCCTCCGGGCCGGCTGGGGGCGGTTCCACCGTCGCTTCGTCGAGAAGCATGATGGGGATGTCGTCCCGAACGGGGTAGACGCGGCGGCAAACGGCGCAGCGCAGGCCGTTGCCGTCTTCCGTCGGTTTCACTTCCGTCTTGCATTCCGGACAGGCCAGGATTTCCAGCAGTTCCTTGGATACCGCCATGATTCACCCCTTCAGTGATCCACGGGCTTTCGCTTGTGCCCGAGTTTGTTCTCCGTTCCCTTCAACAGGCGGACAATGTTGGCGTGGTGCATTGAAACGATCAGGACGGCGCTGCAGACACCGATCCAGATCACCGACATGTGGCCGTCGCCGTAGCCCCACAACCATCCCCACAGCGGGAAGAGCGCCGTCGCCAGGATCGACCCCAGTGAGACGTAGCGGGTGACGAGGATGGCCAGCACGAAAACCACCAGGGTGGTCAGCGTGCCCAGGGGCATCAGGGCCAGGTAGGCGCCGCAGCCGGCCGCGACGCCCTTGCCGCCCTTGAACCTCAGGAAAACCGTGAAGATGTGGCCGAAGACGACGGCGAAGCCCGCGATGGACACCCACATCCAGTAGTCCGGGTCGGCCGGGTCGAGGACCCATTTCGCGAGGAGAACCGCCAGGGCCCCTTTCCCGCCGTCCAGCAGGAGGGTCAGGATTCCCTGCCACTTCTTTCCCGAGCGCATCACGTTCGTGGCGCCGATGTTCCCGCTGCCCGTCTGGCGGATGTCCTTGCCCTCGGCGATGCGGTAGATCACGAGGCCGAAGGGGATGCAGCCGAGGAGGTAGGCGGCGGCGGTGAGGATCAGTTTGACCGTCATGGGGTGGGACCTCCCAGCGGGACTCGCTGAAGGATGGTGTACTCGGCCCCCGAAGGTTTGAGGACGCTTTGGAAAAGCACGAACTCGGTGGCGGTCCACTCGCCCAGGACGATGTCCTTGCGCTCCCGAAGCCGGTCGAGGGCCCGGGAGATCGAGTGGGTGTCCCGCACCCGGCCCAGGGTCAGGTGCGGGGAAAACCGACGCTCTTCCGGCGGGAACCCGAGGGGTTCCAGGGCGGTCTCGAGGTACTCGTGAAGGGCGGCCAGGGCTCTGGGCAGGGGGTCGAGCCCCACCCAGATCACCCGCGGGTCGGCCCACCGGGGGAACACCCCGGTGCCCGCGGCACGGATTCCGAAAGCCGGGGGGACGCGGAGGCCGGAGAGGGTTTTCTGCAGTGCGGGGAGGAGACCGTTGTCGATCTCGCCCAGGAACTTCACCGTGCAGTGAATGTTCTCCGGCTTCACCCAGGAGACGCCGCGGGGGGCCAGGGCCGACAGTTCCCCCTGGAACCGGGCGATCTCCGCTTCCACTGGTTTCGGAAGCTCGACGGCGATGAACAATCTCATGAAACCCCTTGAAGGCCCCAAGATAGCGAAGCGTATTATACGCCCCTCCAGTGAAAATTCAACCGGTGAAACCGGGGAAGGTGAAGAGACGTTTCCGCCATCTCGCAAAGCCCGGAAATGCCGGGCGGCGGCACCCTCGAGGGCCCTCGAGCGCGCGTGCAGGACCAGCGAGCGCAGGACACCCAATCAGAACGAGCGCAGCAGTGAGCGCAGGACACTCAATCATTGGGCGGTATGGATTTCTTTCACTTTCTATGCTTTGGTGAGCGTTCGCATCGTCTCGGCGGCCTGTCGGGAGGGAGCATCGCTTGAAGGGCAGGGGCACCGTGTGAAGCCGTCGGGAACAACCAGGATGGGGACCGCCTGAAAAACACCCCGTACCTGCACGCCGTATAAAGGTTGACGGGGCGGTCTGCTGCCCGGCACCCTGGATTCGAGAGCGGTACATATCCCGGGGAGCGGGCCGCCCTGATGGGGAGAGGCCGGTATGCGAAAACTCCTCCACTCAGGAATCCTGCCCTTGGTCGCCACGGGGTTGTTGACCCTGTTTCAGGGTTTCGACGGCGTCCATGCCGACGAAGGGGATGGGGCGGTAGAAGCAGAGATCCTGGAACTGGCCAACGCGGAGCGGCGACAGGCCGGGTTGACGCCGCTCATCCGGGAGCAGGGGCTATCGGCCCTGGCCCGCCAGCACTCAGAATCCATGGCGGCGGGAGGGTTCTTCGCCCATATCGACCGGGAGGGTCTCGACGCCGACGGCCGGCGACGGACCTACGACCCGGGGCTCTTCACCGTCGCTTACGCGGAGAACATCGTCGCCGTAAGCTGGGAGGACCCGCACCGGACGGCCCTGGACTGCGTCCGATGCTGGATGGCCTCCGGAGGGCATCGCCGGAATCTCCTCGACCCGAAATTCACCCACACCGGGGTCGGCGTCGCCCGCGGAACGGACGGCCGCCTGCGGGCCACCCAGGTTTTCGCCCGCCCCCTGGCGCGCCTGGTGGGCTGCTTTCCCGCCCGACCCCGCCCGGGGCATACGCTGAGACTCGATTTCACCTACCTCGGGCCGCCCTCCGATCGGGATCGAATCCGGGTGGCGGTCATCTTTCCGGATCCCCGCGTGCGGTTTCCTCTGCCGAAAGGCATGTACAGCCTCGGGGTCGGGTACTTCAGTCCCCGGTGGGCCGGTGACCGTTTCACCGTTGCCGTGCCCTGTCGGTACGGTACCGGGAACTACCAGGTGGCCCTGGGCTTTCCCGAGCGCCGCTACCCGGCGTTCTACACCATTCCCGTGAAATGAAGGCGGGGTTCGAACGGGCCAGGAGAACATCTGGGCGAGTCTTCGAACACCCGGCCGGGAGATTGGATACCGGGGAGACCCTTTCAGCCCGCGCAGTGTGAGATTGAGTGCAGCCCAAGGCGAAGGGCGCTGCGCTCCGGGCTGCACTCAGCTTTCCCCTCGATTTTCGACCTGGTACGACGTTGTAAACGATTGCGTCGTCAGCGTGCCTTGCGTTCTTTCCCCTCCCGGGCGTCCTCCGCGAGGAAGAACCGGCGACGGAGGGCCTGCAGGCCGAAGAGGGCCGCGGCTCCCAGCAGCCCGGCCATGACGGCGGCCCACCAGGTCGCGCCTTCCACCACGTGGATCTCGTAGAAACGGTTCAGGAACCCTGGCAGCCCGGTATCCGTTATCCCCAGCGTCAGGACGACGTAAAACCCGATCATCCCCGCGGCGTAGACGGTGTAGAGGCGCAACCCGTCCCGCCCGCTCCCCAGCGCCACCACCAGGAAGTTGGCCACCGCCGCCGCCACCAGCACCGTCAGCATGACCATCTGGGCGTCCTCGGCCCGGAGGGTCGGGTCGGCGTGGCCGAAGGCCAGGCGCATCACCGCCCACCGGGCGAGGTAAGCGCTCCCCACCAGGCAGAGGGCCGACACCGCCACGTACGACACGATCTCCTGCATGAAGCGGGGCGGCCGGAAATTGTTCCGGTTGCGGAATGCGATGATGAAGGCCGGCAGTCCGATGGCGAAGATGTTGATGAGGGAGACGCGCCGGGGCGTCAGGGGGAACTCCAGCAGGAAGAGCACGGAGAGAAGCGTCAGGTATATCACCATGAAATTCTTGGTGAGGAAGAGTTTGGCCACGGAACCCACGGTGTTGACGATCCGGTTTCCCTCGTCGAAAATCCGGGGGAGCAGGGAAAAACTGTTCTTGAGCAGGACGATGTCCGACACCTCGCGGGTGATGGCGCTCCCCTCCTCCATGGCGATGCCCATGTGAGCCTCCTTGATGGCGGGGAGGTCGTTCACCCCGTCGCCCACCATGGCGGTGTAGAGCTTCCGTCGCCGGAGTTCCCGGAGGATCCGGAGCTTGTGGTCGGGTTTGAGGCGGGCGAAGATCTTCCGGTTTATGACCGCTTGGCCGAAAGCTCCCGCGTCCATGGCCTCCAGGTCGTCGCCGGATACCGTCTCCTCGGGGGCGATCTCCCAGCCGATGTCACGGCAGACGGCCCGCACGGCCGGGGCCGAGTCCCCCGACAGGATCTTCAGGGCGATGCCCTTGTCCTCGAACCACTTCAGTGCATCGTAGACATCCGTTCGAATCCGGTCGGTGATGCAGACGATGGCCAGGGGCTCGAGAACAAAGGGACACTCATTTCGTGCCGCGTCCAGGGCAGCCCGGTCCGGCAGGCGTCCCAGGAGCAGGTTGCGGTAGACCTCGAGCCCGCGCTCCGCGTAGACAACGGTGAGGCGAGGTTCCCATGCCGGTCCGGCCCTGCGGGAAAGGATGTCGAATCCCCCCAGCACGAGGGTGGTTTCGGTATCCCCGGAGCGGAAAGCCTGGGCGCTGAACTTCCGCTCGGAGCTGAATGGCAGTTCGTCGGCCAGGACGGCGCCGGTGTAGGCTGCGGCTGTATCCAGAGCCCGGATGGTGGCGTTCTGCTCTGTGGACAGTCGAGCGTAAGTGGCGAGCAACCCGGTGATGTCGGCTTCGTCCACGCCCTCGGCCACGGGGATGACGAACTTGACCGAGAGCCTGTTCTCCGTCAGGGTCCCCGTCTTGTCGGTGCAGATTACCTGGACGTTGGAGAAGGACTCCACCGCGTTGAGTTTCTGGACGATGGCCCCTACCTTGCTGATCCGGTATACCCCGATGGCGAAGGTGGCAGAGGCGGTCAGGACCAGGCCCTGGGGTACCAGAGAGGAGAGGACGGTGGCGAGCTTCCGGATGAAATCCGTGTCCGGGTTGTCCCAGAAGAGGTCCAGGGCCCGGGCCGGGAAGGATCCACCGTCCAGACGTGCCACGCGGAACAGGACCTCAAGCACCACCAGGGCGAGGGCCGTGCCGAACAGCGCCTTGACCAGGAAGTTGAGCTGCCGCTGGAGCGGAGTCAGGATATGCTTGTGAGCTTTGGCGGAGAGCGTGACTGTGGCGGCGAAGCTGGTGTTGCCCACCCTGTCCGCTCGATAAAAGCCAGCGCCGGCCGTGCAGAAGCTCCCCGAGAGCACGGTTTCCCCGACCTTCTTGAGGATTGGCTTGGACTCTCCCGTCAACAGCGACTCATCGATCTCCAGGTGGGAGGCCTCCAGGACCTTGCCGTCCACGACCGCCTGATCGCCACGGGTGAGCTGGAGCACGTCTCCCTGGACCACCTCCGCCTGGGGGACGACCTCCAGGCGACCGTCCCGCACCGCCCGCACCTCGCGCCGCAGCAACAGGTTGACCTTGTCGAGGGCCCGCTTGGCCCTGATTTCCTGACCGACCGCGATGATGGTGTTGAGCAGCGCCACCATCAGAACACCCACCGTGTCCCATGCCAAGCGGGGATCACCTGTGCGCATCCAGTAGAGCAGGAGGAAGCCCACGATCAGGCCGATGATGAAGTTGAAAAGGGAGAAAATATTTTCGGTGAAAATCCGCGCCATGGACCGGGTTTTGGCCTCGACCCGATTGGACAGGCCCGCCGCCGAACGCCTGAGAACTTCTTCCCCCGACAGCCCGGCAGGCAGCTCAGCAGCCATGGTCAGCCTCACGGCGCCCGGAGCTGTTGACGACGTTCTGGAGCGCATCCAGTGGGAGCGACGCAGCTTGGGTGTCCTGTGACGGTTGGTTCCTGAGTGGGTGTCCTGTATCGGATGGTTCGACGGTCATGGGGCGGCTCCTGGCTTGTGATCGGCAGTAAAGTGCTAATCATTGATGACTTGAGGTTTCTTCTGCTCGGCTGTGTTCGGTGGTTGTGGCCAGATGGACTGGAAAAGCGAGAACAACTCCGTTCGGGCCTTCTTGACGGGCTCCGAGAGCGGTGCGAAATCGCTGGTCGGCCCGATATTAATGCCCAGGAAGTGGAAAGATGTCTTCGGCATGCTTTCCGCGAGGGCGGAGATGATGAGGGAAAGGGGTACCGAGTGAGTCGTGTGGCAGAACGAGTCGAGGGCGTCAACCGGGTGAAGTGACCAACTACCGGTGGGAATGCTGTCTATCCGGACTGCGTCCACCATCAGAACGAGTCCTGCACCGGCGGTCCGGATCGTGACGGAAGCGTTTTCAATGGCAATACCGGCATCGAGTCCATCTAGCCCTTCCAGTTTGGCTTGAGCAACATCCCGAGCGACCAGGCAGCCGATCCCGTCGTCTCCTCGCAATTCGTTGCCGATGCCGACAACCAGAACCTTGTCCCCCTTCCGATGTGCTGTTGTGAGGACTTCCCTCAATCCGCCCGTGTCAATCACCATGCTTCCGTCTCCCTGCATTCACTTCTCTAATCCCGTCTGCCGGGCATTGTAGCACACCTCATCCGGCATCAACCCTCCCTCGATCTAAAGACCCGGATGCGGGAGAACTTACAACCCGGTTCGGAGGGGGGATGCGAACGCTCAACAGACTCTCCCTGGCCCTATCGGCTTGCGATTTCTGCAGGGCGGTTCCATTTAGAAATTTGTTCAGAATTTTCTACGTCCGTTCGGGCCTGAGGAAGAGCCGGCGGCAGGCGGCGACGCCCTGGAACCACTTGAGGCCGGCGGCGCGGGCCAGCTCCGCAAGGCGGCCGGCGCAGCCCACCACCCGGCGGAAGCGGCGCTCGTAGCCCTGAACCGACGCCAGCCACTCCGACGCGTCCAGCGACAGCCGCTCCAGGATCGGCGCCAGCTCAGCCGGGATCGCCCCCGCCTTGTCCGGGCGCACCACGCGGCCCACCGCGTCCAGCACCCGGAAGTACTCCGCCGCCGTCAGCGTAGCGAAGACCCCCTTGCGGCCGCCCGCGCCGTTCAGCGGGGCCAGCCATGACGCCCGCGCCTGCGCCCGCGCCGCCTCTGCCACGGCCGCCGCCAGCACCTCCGGCGGGATCCCTTCCGCTTCCGCCGCCGCCAGAAGCTCCGGTGGGATTGCCGCCCCATCCGTAGTTGCCGCCGGTTCCTCCGCCGAGGCCCCCGCCCCTTCGCCGCTCACTGCCGGCGCCTCCGCCGAGACCTCCGCCCCTTTGCCGCTCACTGCCGGCGCCTCCACCGAGACCTCCGCCCCCTCCCCGGTCGTCGCCGTCGTCTCCGCCGAGACTCCCGCCGCTTTCGGGACGGTCGTCAGAAGGTCCGCCGCGGCTCCGGTCGCCTTTGCGATCATGGCCAGCACCTCCGCCGAGGCCCCGGGCGCACCCGGCGGGCGTGCCATTTCCGCCACCCGCAGCGCCATCGCCAGCCGCGTCTCCGCCGCCAGCGCGTCCAGCCGCTCCCACGCCGACGTGTGCACGCTCTCCTCCGGCGTCCGCGAGAGCCCCGCCCGCACCGGGTTCAGCTCCACGTACGCCATGCACG